>JBILSS010000105.1:0-8042 GCA_044371965.1 Vampirovibrionales bacterium | reverse complement strand
TTGATAATATCCAAGGGGGTGTAGGTGAGCATCGCCTTCTCGAGATCGCTTGCTAGTTCGATTTTCACACCATCGATGATGCGTTGCTTGAGCCGTGCTTCAATCGCTTCAGGCAAGTGAGCGAGCGGATCTTTTTTGATGCTAGTACCCTGCACATTTGAAAACAATTCCAAATAGCGTTGCAAGGGATTACCCTTCTCATGATTGCGGTCGTAGATGAGATCCAACGCCGTTTCTCGCTGGAGGGTATCAATTTTGTGGAAGGGCATAATTTTCGACACATGGACGATCGCCCCTGTCATGCCTCGCTTGACGGCTTCGTGCAAGTACACCGAGTTTAGCACCTTACGAGCCGTGGGATTCAGCCCAAAGGAAATGTTCGACAATCCCAAAATAATTTGAATATCAGGATAAAGCTGGCTCAATTGTTCAATGGCATCCAACGTGTAATAGCCCAAGGGACGGTCGTCTTCATTGCCTGTACAAATGGTAAACGTCAACGGATCGATCAAAATATCGTGATGCGGAATGCCGTATTCATCGACGCAAAAGTCAATCAGCCGTTTGGCGACTCGCACCTTGTCTTCGGTGGTTTTTGCCATGCCTGCTTCTTCAATGGTCAGGGCAATCACGCTTGCTCCGTGGGCTTTGACGAGCTTGAGCCGTGCGTGAGTGGGAGCTTCGCCGTCTTCAAAGTTGATCGAATTGAGAATCGCCTTGCCTCCATACAGGGCTAGCGATGCTTCTAACACAGGGAGTTCCGTGCTGTCAATCACCAAGGGTAGCGTGCTACTGCCACGCAAGCGTGTGAGAAACGCCGTCATATCGGCGACTTCATTGCGACCCACATAGGCGGTACAGACATCGAGGGCGTGCGAGCCTTCACGTTCTTGCTCCAAGGCGATCGACAAGCAGGTGTCCCAATCTTCAGCGGCTTGGGCGTCTCGGAAGGCTTTCGATCCGTTGGCGTTGCACCGTTCGCCAATGGCGAAATAGGCGTTTTCTTGGCGTAAATCCACCGCCGAATAAAGCGAAGCCACTTGCGGGATTGTTTCCACCGTTCGGGCTTGAAAAGGCGGGCGATTTACGATAGGTTCTGTCCCCTCCCCTTTAAGGGGAGGGTTAGGGAGGGGAGTAGATTTAGCGTTACTTTCGGAAGATCCCCCCCTCTCCCCAGCCCTCTCCTCAAGGAGAGGGAGTTGGGAAAGCATCTCATCTAACCTACGAATGTGGGCTGGCGAAGTGCCACAACATCCGCCGATGAGGTTGAGCTTATATTTGGCGATGAACGCTTTAAAATGCGTCGCGAGTTCTTCAGGGCTGAAATCATAGTGCGTTTTGCCGTGCTTTAAACACGGCAAACCTGCATTCGGCTGAATGAAAATCAATTTCTCCCACCCTTCGGCGATCTGCTGGAGATGCGTTTCCATTTCAGCGGGACCAGTCGCACAATTCATCCCCAAAGCGTCGACGTCTAAGCTAGACAATATGGCGATAACGGCGTTAATATCCGCCCCGACGAGAAGAGTCCCCGTGGCTTCAACCGTCACTTGCACAAATATCGGGATGTACACATCGCCGTGATGCTCCTGCCGTGCTTGCTTGCAGGCTTCTACGGCGGCTTTGATTTGGAGCGTGTCTTGGCAGGTTTCGATGAGAAAGGCATCGATGCCCCCAGCGAGCAGGCCTAGGGCCTGCGTTTTAAGACCTGCCAGCAAGTCGTGATAGCCAATATGCCCCAAGCTTGGCAGTTTTGTACCTGGTCCGATGCTTCCGAGTACATAGCGACGCTTGCCGTCTTTTTGCATGGCTTCGCTCACGCATTCACGAGCGAGCCTACCAGCGAGTCGGTTTAATTCAAAGGTGTCGTCTTCTAAGCCAAATTCGCTTAGGGTAATAGTAGAAGATCCGAAGCTGTTGGTTTGGATACAGTCGGCTCCAGCCTCAAGGTAGCTATGGTGAATCGCTTTGATGAGATCGGGGCGTGATTTGTTGAGGATTTCTGTGCAATTTTCGCAGTTCAAGTAGTCGACTTCAACGCTCAAGTCCATGGCTTGCACAAGGCTCCCCATGGCACCGTCGCAAAGCAGGGTGTGTGTTTTCAAGGCATCGAGCAGGGGCGAAGGCTTAGTTTTATGCATCTGGGGTGTTGTCTTTTATATTTTCTAGTAGAGCAATTAACTGTGTCAAGGGATGTCCCTCTTCTACATCTTCTTTTGTTTTGAAGTATCTAGCGAAGTGATCTCTCAAAACGATATGGGCATTCCCTTCAAATCCTTCTAAAATGGGCAATAAAATTGATATTTTTCTTTTATGAATATACTTGTCTTCTTTCACCCCTGCACATTGAATATAGGACTCAAGACAGTTTTTTAAAAATTCATCTTTTAGTAAGGAATACAATAGAGATTCCAAGTCTTTAAAAGTCTCATTAGTAAAGTCTTTAAGCACGTAAACACCAAAAGAAATAGGAAAACTAGGGGCTTGCTGCATGGTATTTACTTGGGTTAATTCTGTTTTAAATCTTGCTTTTCTTAGATGTTTATTAAACGTACTTAGTTTTTGGGTAGCAATCTCAGTATCGTCTCCGTCAATTAAAACGACCACTTGACGAAGGTTAATATCCGTTTGATTTGTTTCAAATTGAGTTCCTAAATCTAGAACTATTTCTCCAAAAGTTTTAACAAGTTGACTCCCACCTGACTCATGTATACGCATCCGTTCTTGTGTTGTAGGTCGTTCCGTCTTCGGATCTCTATTGGTAACAATCACATCCTTCAAACCAATGAGCTTTAATAAGGCTTGAATAAAAACGACGTCTGTATCCCCTTCAACAAGTAAAATAGTTTCATTTTGAAATGGAGTCTTAATCATTATCTAATCTCCAAGTCACGTTCATCCAAACGATAGAGTCGTTCACCTGCAAACTTTACTGCGGTCACTTTATCAGTGTCATCTTTTTCTAAATGAAAGACACAAGCGACCTCCATTTCTTGTTGTGCTTCACCCACTAGGATTTTACTTTCTAATTCACCGTCTTCATCCCATTCTGTATTCAGCACTTCTTTGTAATTTTGAGCTTCTGACGCTTTCCATTCGGCGGTGATTTCTTTCGTCATTTGAGCAAGGGTTTGATAGACTTCTTTGCTATGCGTGGTGAAGAAGAACTGTGTGCCGTCGTCTTTCGCGGCGGTGAGGATCATCCGCCACATGTCTTTTTGGACGCTCCAGTGAAAGCCGTTTTCAATCTCGTCGATGAAAAGAGTTTGTCCTTTATAGATAAATAGCAAACAGATGATTGCAAATAGTTTTACAAAGCCATCTCCCATAGAATCTAAGGGTAAAGGAGCATCTAAATCTTTCAAATAAATTTCTAAATGGTCATTTTCTCTACGAATATCCTCTACTCTATCTTCTATTTTTTTCAGTTGGAGGATTAAGTTAGATAAAAATACTGAAGACTTTGGTACAACACTATCCCAAACACTCAATACAAAAGTGGAATTTAAAAATGTATTAGTGGCTATATAACTTTTATTATTTTTTAATTTAAATGAAATTTTTCTAGGTCTGTATACACTGTGATGGCTTGAAATAGAATCAGGAATACAGTTTATATCACCATTCTCAAAACAATATTTAATAATACCATTAGCAGTTTTATAGCTTTTAAATAGATAATCATCTACTCTAATATTGACTGTCTTCACACTAGCCTTTTGATAATAAAAAAAAGCTTTTATTTTTTTATCTAAATTTACAAACCAATCATTTTCTTCCTTATGAAGCCTGTCTTTTGGCAAATTTTCTAAACCTAAGATACTATAGGTCAAAAAACTATCGAGAATCCCTTCTGAAAGTTCCTCATCACTATAATTTAAAACATCATTACTATCATTAAATAATTCCGATATGTAGACCTTTAAAGTTTTTAAATCAAATCTCCCCTGATTAGCTGTCGCAATCGCCTGCAAAACGGAGGTCTTGCCGACGTTGTTGCCACCCACAAACACATTCACCATGCCCAAGCCGTCCAACTTCATCTCACGGATGCCCTTGAAGTTTTGCACCTCTAACGTTGTATAGCTCGTCATCGCAATGCTCCCTCTGCTCTCTTTATCTTCTGTGGGGTAAAACTCTATCATTCATCGAACCTTAGTCTACCATAAAAAAGCAATGTTCGCTAGTACAGCCTGATTGCCAGCCCAACGAGCCAGCTCTATTGTAACAGAATGTAACAGAACAAGACTTAACGTTGTGATGCATTTCGTTTGCGGTAATATGAGTAGACAGACAAGCCATTACGTCGCGGGGTGGAGCAGTCTGGTAGCTCGTTGGGCTCATAACCCAAAGGTCGTTGGTTCAAATCCAGCCCCCGCAACCATTTAAGCCTTCTAGCATAGAAGGCTTTTTTGTCTGTACTACCTAAAAACAACTATGATATAGCCAAGTTTAGAGTTTTCTGTACAGTAGGCTATTCTAGGAGCCTAGACTCGCAGATGTGTGATTGTACAAAGACGACCATAAGCACATCGATAATCGTAGCGACAACGAAGAGACACTGTACAGAAAATTATAAACTTGGCTATAAAACAAAACACCCTTCTGTAACAGAGTAATTTTATTTTTACTATTTTTGTAACAAGTTTAGCCCTTAGGCATTTACATTTCAAGCAAAATGCCTTAAAATCAATTTGTGTGTCTGCATTTTGATGTATCTAGCACTTTTTGGGGTCGTTTTCACTTTTTTGCTAGTGGAACCCTTGTTCAATAACCTGCAAGCATGCTATCATAACCTGATCTTATTATGAAACGGTTTAACGAATTATGTCTTACAACTTATCATCACCTACGCCTAAATATAACAGTGCCGTTTCACAAGCGTCGCCTGCTGAAGCTGTGACGTCTAAGCCGTTGGTCATTCCCAAGCTAAACGCTCCAGCTTATGTGACGCCGCCTCCGCCCCCTTTGGCGAACTCGCCGCTTACAGGCCCCGCGACGGATCAAATGCTTACTTCCCGTTCGTTTTCAGATTTGGTGCGTCAAGTCCAGCAAATCCAAGAACAGCTCAACGTCTTGCAAGCGAATCAAAACTTGACTCAACGTCAACAAATGATCAACCCTGTGCAGTATCTAAGCCAAAACGGCTTGGGCAACATTATTTCCAACCTCTTCGGCGGACGCCGTCAAATGCAAACAGGTAAAACCCTGACCGATGCCGAACAAGACGCCCAAGACGACACCTATTTTGAAGAAGTCGAAGCCCCCAAGGTCTTTAGCACGACTCGGGTCGAAAAAACATCCAACACAAACTTGAGCTAGTCTTCTAAAGAAAGCTCTGATAAAGGGAAAACCGTCATCCTGAGTGAAACGAAGGATCTCCCCACCAATTACGGTTCCATTTTGGGAGATGTTTCGCTATGCTCAACATGACGTCTTGTCTTTTTTGTGACTTTCGCAGAACCTTCTACAACAAATGCGTGTTATGCGTGGCTTGCTTTTGAGCAGGGGAACAATTCATCGAGCAGTTGACGCAGGCATCAGGCACAGGAATCCGCTTCACCGAAGCCGACGCCCTACCAGCAAGCGTCGCATGGTGATGAATGGCTCGAGCATATTGAAAGTGTGAAGCATTCCAAAAATCGCCCTGCCAAATTTTACGACTACCCGCTTCAAGCAATGCCCACTTAGGGCAAGGCGACGTGTTGAAGGCGGTGTCCATGGTCACGGTGGAATAAGCGGCTTCGCAATAGCGATTGGCGGGCTTATTCGTTTGAGATTCGATTAGCATCGGTAGTTCAAAGGCGATTCGAAAGCGTTGTGGACCCACGTTCTTAAGAAAGGCGTGAACTTCTAAATCTTCGACATACAAGGGCGTAAATAAATCGATTTCCTTCTCTTCCAAGGCAAGGGGAGGGGCATCTAGTAAATCAGTATTCACCAAACGAACACCTTGCACGCCCCATTGCTCAGCGGTTTGAAGCATCGTGGGGATCATTTTATAGTTAAATTGATTCACATTAAAATGTACCCATACCTGCAAAGGTGCTTGAATGGCATTCATTTGTTTTTGTGAACGCAAGTGATGCAAACGTTTGGTTAAAAACCGATACAAGCCTTGTTGATGCTGCACAAACAACGAAGCCGCCTGCCCTGTAAGCATATGAAAATGCGACGGACTATGGCTTTCCATTAAAACCGAAAGGCTCGTGATAGGAGATTCTAAAATGACTTGGCTGTGCATCGCCAATGTTGAAGGGGCAATTTCAACATGGCATTCCACACCATACGTTTCGTGAAGTATCTTTAAAAGTTGAGGAAAATTGTTCAAAACTAAAAACGGATTGCCATGCCCCATAAAGCGAACCTGTTTGAGCTTTGGTAATTGAAGCATTAAATGGTGAATGGTGTCTTCATCCCACCGATTGGCAGAAAAGGAATCTTCTAGCGAAACAATTAACTGTTCAGGTTCACTATGACGAAGCGTACCACTGTTTTCGTCCAATTGCGTCATCATTTTTTCGAGCATTCCCGTCAACCAGCCATTTGCTTTAGCAACAAGTGTGGATGTTGCCTGATGAGAGGTATTTGGACTTTGTGATGTTTCAAGCATAAGAAAAAACCTTCGCTGTATTTACACCTTATTCTATAGCCCAAACCCAAAAACGACCAGCCCTTTTCGCACGACCCCCTTCACTTGGAGGAGCCTTCTTAATCGTACCTCTTATAATGCCGAAGGAATGAAAGCAATCACCGTATAGCCGATTTTAGAGTTTTCTGTACAGTAGGCTAGACGAGGAGCCTAGATTATTTTGTGAAGGCGTGTAGTAGAGCGACCTACATAACAGAACAAAATAATCGTAGCGACAAAGTATAGACACGGTACAGGAAATTATAAAACGGCTATAATTTTTGAATAAAGGAATAGTCCATATGACGATGCTCCCCCTACCTTCTTGGGAAAAAACCAAAGTACTTTTAGAACGTAGTTGCCTGATTTTCATGGGTATGACTGCCTTGTTGCTCGTATTGTCCTTTCACCCCGATGCCGTTCAAAAACAGTGGGATGCTTCCATGGCTGAAAAAACGGCCGTGTTTCAAGACGGCACAGCATGGGTCAATGCCTCAACGGCTGGAGCCATGCAATCGGTTACCGCTTCCGCTGTTGCCACAAGCCCCAGTCGTCGTCTTTCTTTAGAAGACCCCAAAACGCTTTCACCCAATACCCAAGCGTCTCAGGACGTCAACTGGTTTGAAGAAGTCGCTACCAGCATCGGCACCAATATACAAGAAAGCCTTCAGGGCAAAGGCGGGCCTGTTCCCTTACCAGCTTTACCGTCTCTTTCAAAAGGCACAGCGAATGTCGTGGTGTCTCGCACGGCGGGACCTTTTACGTCGGTGCCAATGTCTTTAAAGCCGAAAGCCTTGTTTATTCAGGTGAAAATTAACGACAAAGCCACAGGGCATTTTATTTTGGATACAGGGGCAACCTACACCACCATTTCACGACGCATGGCACGTCAACTAGGCTTAGACTTAGAGCATAGCGAAAAAATTGCCATTACCACCGCCAATGGCGAGCTAGATGTCCCTAAGGTTAGACTCAAGACGGTTGCGGTGAATGGGATTGAGGCATCTGATGTGGAAGCCACGGTCATGGATTTTGGTGAAGGCAATAGCTTTGCAGGCTTGTTGGGCTTGAGCTTTATTCAGCACTTTAAGTTGACGCTGGATCCCAAGAATGGTCAGATGATTTTCGAGCCGATTTAGTCGTCATTTATAGGGTTTTATATTTAATAAAGTGATATTTCTTTTGGGTTTCTAGCTTCGTTTTGAGCTGGTCGTCATCAGAGACCTTTGCTTCCTCGTTTTGGCTAGCTCCGTTTTTAGCTGGTCGGTTTAGCTAGCTCCCTTCTTGAGCTGGTGCTTGGGGGTCTTTGTCCCGCCAAAGACTCCCCAAACCCCCAAAGCGGCTTAAGGGGCGGCGGGGGGAGGGACGTGTTACGTCCTCCCTCCCCCCAGTATGCCCCCCTTAAGAATCC
>JBILSS010000104.1:0-8226 GCA_044371965.1 Vampirovibrionales bacterium | reverse complement strand
ACGCAATTTGAGCCCCATTTTGTAATGCGATACTTGCAGTGGTGCCTCCACCATTACCACCAGTGCCTAATCTGGCATAGTTAAGGGTGTCTCTTAATGTCTGAGCACTGGTTGCACGAGGGACGTTACCATTGTTGTTCGCACGAACGGCTTGATAGGCTTCGGAAATCATACCAAATGCTTCACGACCAATGGCACGTGAGCTGGATTCACCGACGGCGGTTAAGACTTTAGGAATGGCAAATGCGGCAATTAAGCCCAACACTGCCAAAGAAACGAGTAATTCTGAAAGGGTAAAACCCTGAAGTGAACGATTGTTCATAGATTCCTCCAATTAAGGTAACAATTAAATAACACACACACAATAACAATCTAAAACGTAACCACTTAAGCGACGTTGATTATTTTTACTTTCGACAAAACGTTCTTTGGGCTTTAGTCCGAAGTAGTTTTCGTTACATTTGACATAAACCCAATCGAAACATTATGATTATTATGCCATTACTCGGTGATTCTAAAGAAAATGTCTCGTCAATTTCCCTTATTTGGTGGAGCCACTACCCTTCAATACCTTCATCGCATTGTAAAGCCCTGATGCTTGCTCGTCATGTTCTTTAGGCAGTACAGGCATTAAACGTAAGTACAAGTTGCCCACTTCTTTTTCAGGAGCTTTGAGATTCGGAAGCCCTGCCCCTTTAATGCGAAGCTTCTGCCCTGTTTGACTATAGGGCGGAATGTTGATGCTAATGGCCTCCCCCGAAGGGATGGTCACCCTGTGTTCGCCACCGAGTATCATATCCATCAAGGGAATCTTACAATGTTGCGTAATATCTAAGCCGTCTATCGTGGTGTCTGCAGGTATGTCTATCGTGACCTTGAGCAAGAGGTCTCCCTTCTTACCACGTTCATAGTCGGATGCTTTGCCTGCCCCTTGCACCCGAATTTTCTTACCTGTGCTAATGCCTTTGGGGATGTTAAAGGTGACGTCTTTTTTTAAGGCGTTGGAATAGAAGGAACGCGTCCCCCCTTTGATGACTTCCTTTAAAGTGACTTGAATGCCTTGTTCTAAGTCTAAATCTTCTTTGGGGCTGGCTTGCCGTGCCTGAGCTTGCCCACCTTGTCTGCCTTGCCCACCTTGAGACCTTCCCCCAAAGAAGGCTTCAAAGAAGTCGGAAAAGCCTGAGGCTCCTCCGCCATAGCCACCAGCCCCGCCTGCTCCGCCGAAGAGGTCTTCATAGTTGATGTTACCACCGCCGCCCCACTGTTGATATTGGGCTTGCGACGGATTACCTTGCCCTTGCTTCCATTGCGAACCGAGCATATCGTAACGTTGGCGTTTTTCTTCATCGCCCAAAACCTCATAGGCTTCGCCGAGTTCTTTGAATTTGTCGGCATGTTCAGGGTGCAAATCAGGGTGAAACTGCTTGGCTTTTTTGCGATACGCCGATTTGATCGCTTTGGCATCGGCGGTTTTGGGAACGCCTAAAATCGCATAATAATCTTTGTAATCCATGTGGAAAAAACCTATCTACTTAAAAAAATGGATATATACATTCATTCTAGCTCAAATTTGAAAATTAGGGGTTTTGTAAAGCCGTTGATTGAAGTCTTTGTCTAAGGGCATCCGCTTTTTTGACCACGCCTTCCAAGGCTAAGGTGCTTTCACTTAAATGAATATAAGTTTGGTAAGCCTCCAACGCTTCCTTTAGACGACCTAAGGCTTCTAAACTTTCGCCCTTGTGCAGGTAAATCTCGCTTATATTGGGATCCACCTTAAGGGCTTTGTCGTACCATTTAATCGCTTCCGCATACTTGGCTTGCTTGTGAAACACATAGCCTTTAGAATCCAAGGTGGCGGCATTTTCTTGAGGGGCTTCACGCTTTAAGGCTTCATCGATCGCTTTTTCGGCTTTTTTATACTGCCCTAAGTGCGTAAGGGCGTATCCGTAATTGTTGTATGCCATAGCAGGCGTGTAATCAAGGGCAATCGCTTGAGCGGTTGCTTCAGCGGAAGCCTTAAAACTGCTTTGTTCCGCAAACCATAAGCCTAACTGAAAATAGTATTCGCCTTGTTTTGGGGACAGGGCAATCACTTGTTTGAGCGTCTTTGTGGCAAGCTCTAACTGCCCTAACTCACGCAAGCACAAGGCTTTCGGGTAAAGTAGGTCGACATCATTGGGGGATGTTTCCAACGCTTGATTCCACGCCGTCAACGCTTGGTACGGATGATTATTCTCCATGTAAATCAAAGCGATTTTTTCATAAAATACATGGGGGGCTTCCGCTGTTTGAATAGCAAGGCGAAAGTAGCGAACCGCCTCGTTCAAGCGGTCGGATTCCAAGGCTTGTTCAGCAATATAGGCATGGGCTTGGGTGTAGACGCTTTTGGGGACAGTCGGGTTGATGATTGGCACGCCTGCCCACGCAAGGGAACTGCAACTTAAAGCAGTGAATGCTAAAGTGCCTGCAATTAATGCCTTTATCTTCAAACGCATGATATTTTCCCCTTTTTTAGATTCACTCTACTTTAATATTGTAGCGATTTTCAAACCCTTTCGCAAGGGAATCTTTTAAACGCCCCCACCAAATCCGATGCCACGTCGTGAGCCTGCGAGAAAGTCGCCTCATCATCTAAATAATGCCATATACGTTTGCGAGCCAGCGTCCCCATACCGACGCCCGCAATCCACTGGTGAGCCTCCTCTTCAAGCAAACGAGCCGTTTCTGCATTGATACCCCCTGACAAGGTAATGGGGAAGCGAGCCTTCCAGTGTTCGGCTAAAGCGGTGGCTCCCTTCAAGGCAGGCAGGCTCGACTGGTGCGATTCGTCCGCCTGCATCGCGTTTCCGTCGATTTGAAGCATCACCCCGTAAGGCTGAATCTCTTCACACAAGGCGGAAAAGGCTTCGAGATAAGCTTCGACGCTTTCTGGCGTATGTTCAGTAGGGCGAAAACAGAGGGAGATCCACTTGTTGGAAAGACTCGTGCCTATGGCGTCAAAGAGCCGTTCAAGGCTGGTGATTTCCAAGTGATTCGCATGCAATTCCACCGCCCCCACCAGCGGATGCTGCAACACCTCAAGTAAGGCTTCGGGCAAGGTATGGGTCGGCTGAAAATAAAGAGCCTCGCTGGGGCAAGTGGGCAGGCATCGAGAACACCCATAGCAACGATCGTGGTTAATCTGGAACTGATGCGAAGCGTCCATAAACAGGGCATCGACAGGGCAGGCGGGCAAGCAGGCTTCGCAATCGACGCAGGCGGATCGGGTGACGTGGATTTTACGAAAGTGGGGATCCCCATCAACGTCCAAACTCACCATCACCAGCGGTTTTGGGGTATTCATAGGCAAGGCATGATACGCCTCTTCCACGGCTTTTAAAACGTGAGGCTCACAAGCGACATCCACACAATCGATGCGGGCTTGGGCGTAAATCTGCACAAGGGCTTGGACTTTGTCGACATCGTGAAAGCTTGCCCCACAAATCAGCTTGAAATAAGTGTGATTCGCTAAAGCATCTGCCACTTGTTTCAGGGGATCTTGCTTAGCCGTCGTTTTACAAGTTGTTTTACACCAAGACACGACGACCTTCTTCTTCTAAGGCGGTTCTTAATCGAGCGTATTCAGGGTCTCGATAAAAGGCGGATGCAGCCGTAGAAGGCTTTCCGCTGTATTTACTGAAACGCTTTTTGGCATAAGGCAACAAGGTTTCTTGCCCTTGGTAGAAGCAGATTTGAGACACCCTGACACCAGGATATAACGGCAACGGCACCATCGAAACATTCGACAATTCAAAGGTCAAAGTCCCCGAAAACCCAGGATCCACAAAGCCTGCGGTGGCGTGGATTTGAAGCCCTAAGCGTCCCCATGTGCTACGCCCTTCTAAACGAGCCGACAAATCTAGGGGGATCGTCACATGCTCCAACGTTGATGCCAGTGCAAACTCACCAGGGTGCAAGACAAACGGTTCACCCACAGGCACACGAATCCATTCCCACAACTCGTTCATTTCTTGTTGTAGGTGTTCAGGATTGTCAAGGGGATCCACGTGCGTATAGTTGGAACGTCGCATGACTTGAAAATCGGTGCCTAAGCGTAAATCCAAGGAAGTTGGACCAAACTGCTCATTGGGGGCAATCAATGGCGTAATAATCAAGCGTTTTTCGGGATCTGGATGCACCAAGCGTGCAAGTATTTGAGATTCATTCATAATCGTCATAAGAAAAAAATCCTTTTCTATACAAAACTAGGTTGCTTGGACGCCACCGACTGCTTTTGAGCTAAAGACGTTTGCCCATTGGCAGAAGGTGCTTTCACTCGAAAATGACGGCGAGACTGCCCCATGAGGACTTGATGCACTTCCGCCGTTTCAATGGACTTAATAAAGCGTTGCTGTATGGCTTCTTCTGAACGGTAGAAAGCTTCCCACGCTTGCCACAAGTCGGCTTCTTCTAGCGTATTAAAGTAGCTCAACACGTCGGACGCCTCTTCCAAACGGTGCATCCACGCAGCGAGTAACATTTCACGCACGCCTACAGGGCTTTCACCCACTTGTTCCATCAATTGATAAATGGCATTCTGCTCGTGCAAGGCTTTATAATCAGGCGTTTCGGTGCTTTCATCCGTCAAACCTAAGGCGTGTAGCTTGTCCCATACTTCATTTAGATTATGGTGTTGCAATGCCGAAACAGGCAAGCCTGCTTTCAGGCGTTCCAATAAACGCAAGGCATAGCTCACGTGCTTTTCCGTGAAGCTATCTTCGGCTAATACATGCTTTTCAAGCACACGGAGTAACGCAGGCACATCTACCACTTCGCTTTCTTCGTTTCGCTTGGCGTTGAGTTTCAAGTCTTCGGAAAGGGCTTCCGTAATACCGTGTAAACGCACGGCTTGGGAGGTTCCCGTTCCAAAAAAGTTAAGCGTTTCAAATAAAATCGGCTCGATTTTTACCAAGGTTGTAAAATCACGACGCACCAGTTCAGACACCACAAACTCGGCATAATAAGCCGTACCCAACAAACGCACCCCTAAAACGTGAGCGGTGACCGCCGTCAACCATTCGGGCGAAAGGCTCGGATTGCTGGCTTGCAGGTCGGGATACAACTGCTCCGCCCATGTATGCAGGTAAGAACGAGTCGCTACAACCCATTGCGTCGGCAGGGCGTGAAACACAGACGGCAAACGTTCGACAAGCACGCTGTCTAAGGGCCAGTCGATGGCAGCTGTTGGGCTGTCCATGACGATGACACGGCTGTCTTTATGGGCGAGAAACGACAGAGGCATCAGGCTATTGAGTACATGCGAAAGCTCTACCTTCGGCTGTTGCGGATGCAAGGCGTGCATCAAGCGAGCCAACCGCTTGGTTTCAAGCTGAAAGCCGTTGAGTTGAGCCAAGGTGGCTTCTAAGCCCAAGGCATTTTCAGGGGAAAGGAGGCGTCGTGTTTGAAGTAAAACGCCTAAGGTATGCGATTTCAGGTGCGTTTTAAGGGAAGAAACGGTGTTGTAATCGCCTTTTTTGAGGCAGATTTGATGCAGGCGGATATGCAATTGCACCAAGCTTAAAATCAGGTGATGCGACACCAGATTGAGGGTGACGGCTTGGAAAGATCCTGTATAAAAAAGAGACATCATGGCGAGGTTTTGTCCTAATACCAATTAAACGATTAAATGTCGTGTTGTCTCTTCGTTGTCGCTACGATTTTTTTGTTTGGTTATGTAGGTCTGTCTACACGCCCTCACAAAAAAATCTAGGCTCCTAGAATAGCCTAACACGCTATTCATTCGTTTAAACGGTATAAACAACACGGAAACGATTTCTGTACTTCTTTAGTATAAATCAGAAAAAGAAAGCACGGCACGCATTGTTACGTTTGGTTATGTTTCTTTATATTTCTTAACGGATTCGTCTTATTTTCGGCACACAAAACCTGTCTTTCTGACACACAAAACCCGCTATTTCGACACACGAAAGTCGGCTTTTTGACACACAGAACCCGCTATTTCGACACACGCCAGTCTGAGAAAATGTCATGTTGTTGTAACGAAACATCTCCTCCCCTCTCTGGGGAGATCGTTCACGTGCGTTCAGGATGACGAGTTCAGGGTTTTTTACAGGTTTTCAAAGAACTACGCTTCTTTAGTGTGACATCTTTTTGACCTGTTTTCTAGTGCTTAAAACCCACTATTATCTAGAACTTTCTATAGAAAACTATGCAAAAGTAAAGCTACTCTAAAAATGACTAAAATATTAAGAATTGTAAATTCTTACTGTCAAATAGCACAGAATTGTTTTCACGATGTATTAAGCTTTTACAAGGAGTGATTTACACTTTTGTAGAGATCCCTATATGACAAAGGACTGTTTCGAAAATTATAAGGAAATTTTAGACCGCATGACCATACCACCAAATTCAGGAATGAAGCAAGTAATACAACATACACGCAGGATACTAGACGGAAACCCAGAAGCAGGTGTTAAAGGAGTTTTAGGGCCTTTTATTGAACACCCTAGCAATCCTCAAAAGGCTTTAAATGAAGCTCTAAGTATATTGAAACAAAATACAGCCTACTATCAAGATACCGTTCAACTACCCAATTGGCAGCCTCCTCAAGTTACAGTACATACGGATCCTCAATTATTCGTCAAGAGTACTTTGGAAGACCTAAGTACTTATGGCACTCCTGAGCAAATAGAAAGTTTTAGACAAAACGGTGAAAATTTATTGAAAAATCACGTAGAAGGTGTTTGGCTTAATACAAGTCTTACTGAGCCATTTGTAAAGGGTCATATGCTCATTAATGAACAAGTAAATATTCCCGAAGACCTACCAGAAGAAGTTCGTCAAACTATTAAAGCAGGTCTAAATCCCACTAATACTGCCGCACATGAATTCACTCATACGATTCAAAGCACCATTAGTAAAGCTCTTCATGGTGTACCCTCCGATTCTCAAATTAAACAAGCTTTTAATGTAGGGGATAGTCTATCTAAAATAAGACTGGCACTTTTTGAATTGCTTGGACATAAAATGACTCGTCATTCTTCAGGTATTAATACAAAGGGTTCTTCACTTGACACAATAAAAAGTACTAGCTCTATTCTACGCCACCTTGAAGAAAACGGTAAGTTGGAAGCAGGACAAAACATATTGAACCAAGCGAGTATAGAGGAACTAAAAGCACTTAAAATGCTTTTTCAAGAAGAAACCCAAGCACATAGCAACGGCTTAAGAAATGAGGCATTACTTCTTCCTATAGACAACCAAATGATTCCAGTATATGCTCATTTGAGAAGTATGACCAATAAAGCGATTGGTAATCAAAAGGTCACTACACCCAGTCCAAGAAAAAACTATCATCCCTCTTCTTTTACCTCAAAGATAGTAAATGATACAGTGTCAGACTCTATCATTACAACAGAAACGCTTGACCCTAAAGATATTCCTCTTAATATATTAGAAGAATTAAAGGGAAAGATGAAAGCCGAACGGGATCTGAATTAGGAGATGAAATAGACTTTCGCAGAGCTTTCTATAGCTCTTCTTCAAGCACACCCAAAGCAAACAAGGCTTCTTTCGCCGCTTCTTGTTGAGCCGACTTCTTATTCTTCCCCATGCCACGCCCCAAGACTTCCCCATTCACGCTCACCGCAATGTCAAACACACGGTTATGAGACGGCCCCGATTCGCCCACAATGTGATAATCAGGCAAGCCCAAACCTTCCCCCTGCGAATATTCTTGCAAAACCGCCTTGAAATTGTCCTTCGTTTTATTGAGATCAATATCGGTGATCATATCCACCATTAAATCATCTAGTAATCGGTGGATTTCCGCCATTTTTCCGTCCAAAAATAAGGCTCCCAATAAGGCTTCAAAAGCACAGGCAAGGCTTGAAGTCTTTTCCGCTCCGCCACTACGACGTTCGCTGGCACCAAAGACCATGTAGTCCCCAAGCTGAAGTTCTTTGGCAAGTTCAGCGAGTGTGGCGTCACTTACAATGACGGCACGGATTTTGGTTAAGTCCCCTTCACGATACTCAGGAAAGCGGTCAAACAATATCTGGCTGATGCACAATTTTAAGACGGCATCGCCCAAGAACTCGAGACGTTCGTAATTGTCCGAATCAGCGGATTTGTTTTCATAGGTAAAGGAGCTATGCGTCAACGCTTGATGATATAAGCCATGTTGTGTTGTGGGACTCAAACCCAGTATAGACAAGAGCTGGTCGA
>JBILSS010000103.1:0-8301 GCA_044371965.1 Vampirovibrionales bacterium | reverse complement strand
GAATCGCCATTGAAGAAATCGAAATCGGCGAAAAAGTCTACGGCCGTGGGCATATGTCCGGCATTGAAGAATCCTCTTGGGAAAGTCTTCGTCGTACAAAAGTATTTTTGAAAGCCCCTATTACCACGCCTCAAGGCGGCGGTGTCAAAAGCTTGAACGTAACGACTCGTAAAACCTTGGGCTTGTACGCCAATGTGCGTCCTTGTGTAAGTTACTCACCATTCGTCGCCACCAAGCACCCTACCATGGATTTGGTTATTATTCGTGAAAACGAAGAAGATCTTTATGCGGGTATTGAGCATCGCCAAACGGATGAAGTGTATCAGTGCTTGAAATTGATTTCTCGCCCTGGAACTGAAAAAATCGTTCGTTATGCGTTTGAATATGCTCGTTTGCATAACCGCAAAAAAGTCACCTGCTTTGCGAAAGACAACATCATGAAGTTGACCGATGGTCTCTTCCACAAAGTCTTCGACGAAGTAGCGGCTGAATACCCTGAACTTGAAAACGAGTTTTGGATCATTGATATTGGTGCGGCTAAAATGGCCGATACCCCTGAAGCCTTTGACGTTATTGTTATGGCGAACTTGTACGGCGATATTTTGTCGGATGTAGCGGCTCAAATCGCTGGTTCCGTCGGTATTGCGGGTTCCGCTAACATTGGCGAACATTGTGCGATGTTTGAAGCTATTCACGGTTCTGCGCCTCGTCGTGCTGGTCAAAACGTAGCTAACCCCTCAGGTTTAATGTTGGGTGCGGTGCAAATGCTCGTACATATCAACCAGCCTGATGTGGCGACTTTGTTCCACAACGCCTGGTTGAAAACCATGGAAGATGGTATTCACACGTATGACATCTACAAAGAAGGTGTTTCTAAGCAGAAAGTCGGTACGCAAGAGTTCGCTCAAGCGGTTGTCGATCGTATCGGTCAGAAGCCTTCCACCTTGAAAGCCGTGAGCTATCAAGCCAACGTGGTTGAAGCTGGCGAGCCGAAGAAAACCTATACCCCTACGGTTCCTGCCAACAAGCAAACCGTTGGTGTGGATGTGTTCCTTCATGTGAAAACCCCTGCGGATGTTGAAGCTTTGGCAGTGAAATTGCAAGCTGCTCAATTGCCCAACTTGCCTTTGAAATTGATTTCAAACCGTGGACAAAAAGTATGGCCAAACGGTTTCGCTGAAACCTTCCATACGGATCACTGGCGTTGTCGCTATGAAAACAAGGAAGGTCAGTCGATTTCTCACAAAGACATCGTCACCTTGCTTGCTAACGTGGACGCTCAAGGTTTGGACTTCATTAAAACTGAAAACCTTTGCACCTTTGACGGTGAACAAGGTTGGACGGCGGCTCAAGGCAGCTAAGCCTTATAGTATTTTATATAGAAAATACTATAGACGTTGAATAGTCTTTAAAAGGGATGCTTTTACGAGCATCCCTTTTTTGTTTTATGTTTTCTATTTAAGAAGTGGCGTCTTGAGATTTCTAGTTTTGGCTAGCTCCTTTCTTGAGCTGGTGCTTGGGGGTCTTTGTGCCGCCAAAGACTCCCCAAACCCCCAAAGGCGGTTCAAGGAGGGGGAAGGAAGGACGCATTGCGTTTCTCCTCCCTCATTTCCCCCTCCTTGAAAATCCTCCCCCTTTTGCGTCGAAAAAGTCTCTGACTTTTTCTCTTGGGAAAGAAAACCGTTGGTTTCCTCTCCCAACCTCTCCTTCCTAAAGGTGAAGATTCACTTCGTGAATAAGAAGGTTGCTGACCCACCTCCTCGCATCATTCCCTTTGCACGACGTCCGCAAAATCGCTCGGGGGTCGCAGTACGCTCACCCGCTCGGATTTAGTGCTTGGACGCCTGCTTATGCAACGATTCTTTAAATCAACACTATTTATCGATAAAACACTATGTTTCATAGCACAAAAAAAACTGGAGGAGTCTTTAAGCCTTTGTTACCCCTGATACGAATCGGATTTTCCTTATGAATGCGTGTGTTCGCACCAGTCCCGTACCGCTTGATATTTTTTCACTAAAGCGTCGTTTAATCGAAGTTGATATTTTTCAACAATTAGAATGCCGTTCTGAACAAGACGCCAAAGAGGCTTTGGTCAAAGAGTTTGGAAGCGATATGGCTTCTTATATTGAAAGTGAGTATCCTAAATTGTATCAAGCGTATGTGGATATGGTCTTGCACCATGTGCCATGGACTTCCACGATTTCAAGCCTTTCGTAGAGCTTTCTATAATCGATTTATGCGATATAATGGTAAGATATTGTAACAGATATGATGAGTTTGTGAAAGTGAGAGACCCCACCATGCGTATGACCCGACTATTTGCCAGCACCCTAAGAGACGTCCCTGCCGAAGCCGAAGTCGTCAGTCATCAGCTTTTGTTACGGGCAGGGTACATCCGCCGAGTGTCTAGTGGTGTCTACAATTTCCTGCCCTTGATGTGGCGAGTCTTGATGAATATTGAGCAAATTATTCGTGAAGAAATGAATGCGGCTCACGCCCAAGAACTGCTTTTGCCAGTGGTTCAACCTGCCACCTTATGGGAAGCATCAGGGCGTTGGGCGACTTACGGCAAGGAACTGCTCCGCTTTAAGGACAGGCACGACCGTGAAGGGTGCTTTGCACCTACTGGCGAAGAAGTCATCACCGCATTGGGTGGGGCGGAATTGAAGTCGTATCGGCAATTGCCTGTGAATTTGTATCAAATTGGCACCAAATTTCGAGACGAAGTGCGTCCACGCTTTGGATTGTTGCGTGGTCGTGAGTTTATTATGAAGGATGCCTACAGCTTCCACGCCAACGCCGACTGCTTACAAAAAGAATATGATGTAATGGCAGACGTTTACAAACGCATTTTCGAGCGTTGCGGCTTAGAAACCAAAATGGTGCGTTCTGATGCGGGGGCGATCGGTGGCGATGTGAGCCATGAGTTTATGATGCTCACCAAGGACGATCCCAATGGGCAGAAATCGGGCGAAAATGACGTCATTCACTGCGACGGTTGCGGATACGCCGCCAACGTCGAAAAAGCCGAAGGGGGCTTGCTCACCGCCACAACGCTAGACGGAAGCACACTCGGTTACACAGAAGAAAAAATCCTACCCACCAAGAAAACCACGACGATCGAATTATTGATGAAATGCTTGGATATTCCAGCCACCTTGATTAGCAAGCATTTGCTGTACATGGTCAACGACGAAATCCCGTTGATTGTGGTCATTCGTGGGGACCGTAACGTGGAACCGACCAAGCTGAAAAACGCCTTGCACACGGAAGAAAATCCTGTGCATGAGATTCGCTTGGCAACCCCTGAAGAGCTTAAAGAACGCTTTAACACGATTAAAGGCTTCTTGGGTGTGGCTCAGTTACAGGACGCCATTCGTCAAGCAACACCTGCTGAAAAGCGGTTGAATGAAGCCCTTCAAGTCGTGCTTTCAAGCGGTGAAGTCGTCCCGTTGTTGGTGGATGCATCCGTATTGGGGATGAAATCTTTTGTGATTGCTCACAATAAATATGACGAGCATACCGTCGGTTTTAACTGGTCGGCGAATGTGGCTCCGTTGGTGGAAGCGAATGCCCAAGCTTTATATGCCGTTCAAGCGGGCGATGCTTGTCCTGACTGTGGCACGCCTGTTGCGGTGAGTCGTGGGATTGAAGTCGGAAATATCTTCCAGCTCGGCACCAAGTACACGGCTCCTATGGGATACACGTTTTCAGCCGAAGACGGCACGGAACAACACGCCACCATGGGATGCTACGGCATCGGCGTGACTCGGGTGGCGGCGTCTGCGGTGGAACAGCATCACGACGATTGGGGCATCATTTGGCCCGACGCCATTGCACCTTACAAAATCACGGTGGTCATTGCCAACACCAGCGACGCCACCCAAACGCAGGTGGGAGAAGACTTGTACACCACTTTAGCGAGTGTGTATCCTGACAACGTCGTGCTAGACGATCGGGATGAGCGGGCTGGTGTGAAGTTTAAGGATGCCGACTTGATGGGCTTTCCTATTCGTGTGACGGTGGGTAAGTTCGCAGGCGAAGGCAAGGTGGAAGTCAAGCATCGCCGTTTGAAAGAGGCGGAGCTTGTAAGCCTCGACGCTGTTGTGGATGTAGTGAAGTCCCTGTTGGGCTAGTTTTTTGTAACAATGGGTTAAGGTGTGTTGTAGAAGCTCTATTTTTTAAATACAATGAAGGTCTCTATTGTTCTTGTTGTATTTTAAAGAAAGGCTTTTCATATGCAAGTTTCACGACTTCAACCCCTTCAAGCGATACCTCAACGTCGTGTCGCTCTTCAAACGACGGCTCCTCAAGCGACTCAAAGATCTCAACGTCAAGGGCAAGTTTAGGAAGAGCTTTTAAAGATAATTGCAGAAAGTCTAACTAAAAAGATAAAAACCTATGCGATGATAACGGCTCCTAAACCACCTAAGATGAAGGACTCTTATCCTGAAGGTATTGCGGGTGTTGCTGAAAGAGTCAATGATAGAGAAAAGCTACATCTCTATGATTCCGCAAGAGAACTTGCTGAGCTCTTTTCAGAAAGAGCTGGAAAGACCATACCAGTTGGCGATCACGAACGTAAAGATATTCAAGACAGCCTCACTCATTTCCACAACGATAAGGGAGAGGTTGTTATTTCTCAAGAGAAGTATCCCAACTTGCATGACGCTTACCACAATACATTTAAACCACTTCTTTAAGAAAAGCCCGCTTCCTTTTCTGTCAATGCCTAAACACCCAAAAGGGACAGATTTTCATCTGTCCCTTTAAAGCATTATGACGTTCGCTTAGTCAAAACACTTTAAAAATAAGTGGCGAAAGCCTTCGCCTTGCGTGGGTGTAATCGTTTTGGCATGGCTAAAGTCCATTTGTTCGATGATGTACCGCATCAACGGGATGTTCTCGCTTTCCGCCGCCGCCTGTACTTCGGCGACGACTTGGCGAAATTCGTACTGCACAGGCAGGGCTTGCCCCTTAAAGAGTTGACGCATTTCTAGCAAAATCGCTTGAGGCGATTTCGGCGGAGGCGGAGCCTGCCATTCGCTCAAACCATCCAAGCTGGTGACGACGCTTTCATTCGGTGATGTTTCCCAACCTTCTTCAATCATTCGCCAGCCTTTGTAGGTGTTGGCTTGTAAATCGCTTACGGCGTAAAGGGTCATGGTGTTTTCTTTCCTTTCTTTGTTTTAACTCCCTCCCCTTTAAGGGGAGGGCTGGGGTGGGGAGTAGATGTAAACACTGGGATTTGGACATCCCCCCCTCTCCCTAACCCTCTCCTCAAGGAGAGGGAATAAATCTTTAAACGCTAAATCTAAAACCACTAACAGCGACATCAAAACCATTGACACTCACTTTAAAATCAATGGCTTGGCTACTGTTTAAGGTCACAATCAACTCTCGTGAAAAACTTCCCCCGTTTAAATCCCAGCTAAATTCGCTTGATGCGGACGGTAACCTCCACCAGCCTCCGCCTCCCCCACGAGCCGTCACAAATAGCGATGCAATGCTAGATGTTGGGGGTACATAAGCCGATAAGGACGTGGTGACATAAGTCCCACCTGAAATCAAGCCCACTAAAGTCTGCATCGTTGAGGGGGAACCTATGCCATTAAAGGTGGTGGCATAGCGGATTGAGGCGTGACGTCCGTTCCATTGTTCAACGAAAAACGGCAAGAGGTTTGAACTGCCGTCCGTCTTCATCGCCAAAGGTAATTGCCGAGCGTGAAAGACGACCGTGGCAATCGTAAACGTCTGCACGCCTTGGGCGTTATGCAGAAGGTATCCGCCTGAAACCGTCGTACCACTATCAATCATGTACAGGTAATACCACGTATTCGGCGACAAAACAGCGGTGGGAGACAACCCATTCACGCCAGAAACGTCCAAGCTCACGGTATTGTTACCCGTGACGCCAAGGTCTCGCAGGGTATTGGTACTACGAGCCACCGCATCTCCATTGACGCTAATCGTTCGAGCCGAAACGTATTGAGGCACAGGCGTGTTAACGTATCCAAGGGGGAGGTTGGCTCCACCGACTTGGTAAAAGGCGGTGTCTATTTTCTGAACCGTAATCGTTTCACCATGCACCACGGCATGCCCAGCGACAGGTTGTCCGCCTTTTTTTAGGAGCGGCAAAGCGGTGTTGGTACCGATTTTCACGCTCAAGGGTTGCCACGCATCAGGCGTTTCGTTGATTTTAAACGACACCGTGTAGCCATCAGGCAACGGGGTGGGAGCATAAGACGGCGACACTTCAAAAATGTGCTTGGTTGCCCCTGTTTCCGTGCCTGCCCATTGAATCATTTGACGGTTGCCACTTAGGTTCAAGTTTCCGTTCACCGTCACATCCTGCTGAAAGGCGGTGGTACCGTTAAAGGTTTTATTGCCTGTAAAGGTCTTGTTTTGATACACGGCATCGTCGAGTTCATTCGCCTTGTTGATCAATTGATCCAATTCCACATTGAAATCATCGGCGTTAATCAACAAGCCGTTTTGAATCGTGCTGGTTTTAAGTCGTTGAATATTGGTCATAAATTGCTGTCTCCTCCTTCAATGTAAGTTAAACTGTACCCAGTTATCGCAATGGGTTGCGAGGGAATCACCCCACTTAACGTCAATTCAAATAAGCGACCGCTCCCTTCGGGATACAACCGTGCAATGCCCTTGGCTTGTGATCCAAAGTGAGCGGTATTAAAGACCCCGAGTCCATACATATCTAAACCCCCTGCACTTAAGGTGACGGAAGGCTCAAGCGTGTCGCCTCCTTCATAGCCCATTTCCCACAAGCCCGATGCCTGAAAGTTCTGCGTCCCCACCCGAGACAAATACACGTCAATGGTGGTGAGTCGTGACTGCATGTTGAAATCGCCCAGCGAATAGGTGGAAGAAATCAACCGCCACGGAATATCTACACCGTTATAGCTATTGCCTTTGCGTTGTTGGTGCCAGCGTCCTGTACTATCACCCGTGAGCAATTGCCCCAAGGGAAGGGTATGACCGCAAGTCATGCTTAGCCCCTTACGTAGGCTCCACTTGTGAGGCGTTTGGCTGTAATTCTGCACCCAAACTTCATTACACACCGTGGAACTGCCTGTCGGCACACACCACCACAATTCTTTTTGAATCGGGTCATGCAAGGCAAAGGCTTTTTCGAGTTGGGCTTGGTTGAGTGACGGAATCCGCCCCTGCATTTCAGAAGACAGGCTCCCCACCGCTAGAATCCCCAATTGCGTATTCGGGCCTAAGGCGTTGATGCCTGAACTCGACAAGAACCAGACATCCTGCCCCACTGCCATAAGGCTTTGAGGCGACTGCGTACCGAGTGTATTCGAAACCAGCTCAATCCGAAAGCTAGACGCATCAGATCCTCGCAAGGCATAGATGCTCTTGGTTTTGAAGACGAGCAAGACGTGTTCGTTAGAATACGGCACATAAAGGGGAATCAAGCCTGTAATGCGTTGACCGTCCCCTGGGCTGATTTGAATCGCGCCTGCCGAATCTTCCAAAGACGTAGGTGTGAAGTCTTCAGGATCTTCAAGAGCCGACAAGTAAATCGTATTCGGACGGGTCGCATCGCCAGAAAGCACCAAGCGATTGGCGTAAACGCATCCCAAGCTCGGGTTGCCCACGGTTTCTCCCGGAGCGGTATAGGGCCAGCCCACCATGTTTTCAAAGGTATTGCTCACGCCGTTCCAGCGTTTGGGCGTGGCGGAACTGTTGAGAATAAAGCACCAGCCTAAAAACGTGACATATCGGTTGGGGCTATTGTAGGTCGTTCCCAGCGTTTTGGTGACGGTTCCAATAAGCGGATTCACCTGAAAGAGGGTATCACCCGCCTGCACGAGGGTTTGATCCAAGCCCGAAACATCTTGAAAGGTGGTGATGCTTTGAATAACGGCTCCGTTATTGAGGGGGCTTGTATTCTTGGCTTCATAGCCGATGTTTAACGTCGACCAGCCTGTGGCTTGTTGCCAATGCAAGTTTTCAAGCAAGCGTTGTTGGTTGTTTTTCAGCAAGATGGGGCTTGCTTGGGTGTCCATGCCTCCGTCGAGGCTCGGGACGTGGATGCGTTTCGTTCCCATGATCTTTCCTTTCTTTTGGTTTTTGGATTTCTAGTTTTTTGGATTTTGGATTCCTAGCTTCTTTTTTGAGCTGGTCGTTGTCAGAGACCTTTGCTTTCTAGTTTTGGCGAGCTTCTTTCTTGAGCTGGTGCTTGGGGGTCTTTGTCCCGCCAAAGACTCCCCAAACCCCCAAAGCGGCTTAAGGGGCGGCGGGGGGAGGGACGTGTTACGTCCT
>JBILSS010000102.1:0-8358 GCA_044371965.1 Vampirovibrionales bacterium | reverse complement strand
ACGGCTTTTGAGGCGTGTACATAGACGTACACAACGAAAAAACGGCTTGTTTTGACACAGAAGATTCGCCGAATGGGACTTTCGCAGAGCTTTCTATACTTTGTCGCTACGATTTCTTTGCTTGGTTATGGACGTCTAGGTACACACCCTCACAAAAAACATTAGGCTCCTCGCCTAACTAAATGTGTCGAAAAAGACACCTTTTACAGCAGCAGTTGAGCAGGGGATTCTAAGAGAGACTTCACTAAGTTGACAAAACGAGCGGCATCGGCTCCGTCGACGACACGGTGATCCGCACTAATCGAAAGATTTAAAACCTTGCCAACTACAATCTCATCACGATCGTTCACTACAGCGACTTTACGCAAAGCATTCACGCCTAAAATCGCCACTTCAGGGGCATTGATAATCGGGATCCCTAAAAGCCCTCCAATACTACCGATGCTGGAAACCGTAAACGTACCACCTTGCATCTGTTGGGGCTTGAGCTTGCCGTCTTTCGCCAGTGTGCCGAGTTCTTGAACTCGCTTGGCGATTTCAAATAGGTGCAGATGTTCCGCATTGCTAATGACAGGCACGACGAGTCCTTGTGGGGCATCAACCGCTACACCCAAGTGAATGTTCGCATGTTGATGGATCAGCGTTTGGGCGTCATTCAAGCGACTATTGAGCTGGGGAAAGCTTTGCAAGGCAAGGGTTACCGCCTTTAAAACAAAGGTCAACGGCGTGAGCTTCACGCCTGCTTCACTTGCCATACCCTTGAGTTCTTGGCGTAAGGCTTCGACTTTGTCCATGCGGATTTCATCGACATAGGCAAAGCTCGGGATGTTTTGCGTGCTGGTGAGAAGGCGTTCCCCAATTTTTTTGCGAATCCCTGTATAAGGAATATCTTTCGCTTCTAAAGGGCTTTGGCGAAGAATGCTGGTGTGACTGGATGTTGCTCCTTGAGGCACGCTAACTCGGCGTGCGTGATCTTCCACATCTTCAGGGCGAATGCGTCCGTGAAGCCCTGTGCCTGTCACGGTGTGAATATCCACATTGAGACGCTTGGCGAGCTGACGAGTCGCAGGAGCCGCCAATACCGCATGTGTCAATTCGCAAGCCCCTTGAGAAGACGATTCCACCGCTGGAGCCACATTCGTTTCAGGAGTCAACGTCTTTTGCGGAACAGGACTCGATACGGGAGCTTCTGATTTTGTTTCGACCGTGCTGGAGCTAGACGTTTCAGACAACGCCTCCCCAAAGTGAAGGTCAAGCAAGGGGTTGCCTACAGGCACGACATCACCGACTTGGACGTATTTCTTCAGCAAAATCCCAGCACGAGGGGCAGGTATTTCCACGGTGACTTTGTCGGTCATGACTTCCAACAGGGCTTGATCTTCTTGAATGGTCTGCCCTTCTTCCGCAAACCACGCCATAATTTCCCCTTCAGCGACCCCTTCGCCAATATCAGGCAAAGTGAACGTGTAAACATTTGTCGTGTTCGTTGAAGATGTGGAAGTCATAGTCAAAGCTCCTTTAAACTAGGCGTCTTTTTAAACTTTGGTAATTAAGAGGCTGTTGCTCAAACCAGCCAGTTCAGTGGTTCCTGCACAAACCACGATGTTGGCTCCCTTAGACACCAAACCTGCTTCAAGTAACCAATTGCGGAGGCTAGAAAGCGTAGCTTCCGTCGTATCAGATGCCTTAAATTGAACAGGCAAAACGGCATAAAGCAAGGTCAACTGATAGTAAACCGACTCATTCGGCGTCAACGCAATAATCGGCACTTCAGGACGATACTTCGACACACGTTGAGCCATCGCACCCGAGTAGCTCATGACGACAATGGCGTCAATCTCGCCTGCCCAAGTCGCATCTACCGCAGCACGAGCCACAATTTCAGGGTACACGGATTCAGGATATTCTTCATAGCACAAGTTGTCAAAGCTGGTGAATTCGCCGTAATGTTTGCGAGCTTCAGCTTGCACTTTCGCCATCACTTGAACCGCTTCGGTGGGGTAGTCGCCATAAGCGGATTCGCCAGAAAGCATGGTGGCATCGCTACCGTCATAAACGGCGTTGGCAATATCAGAAACTTCCGCACGAGTCGGCACAGGGGCAGACGTCATGGATTCCAACATTTGCGTCGCGGTAATGACAGGTTTGCCTGCTTCGATACATTTACGGATCATCATTTTTTGAGCGGCAGGGACTTGTTCGGCGGGTAATTCTACGCCCAAGTCTCCACGAGCAACCATGACGCCGTCCGCTTCAGCGAGGATGTCGTCCAAACGTTCAACGGCTTGAGGCTTTTCAATTTTGACGATAATTTTAGGGATATTGTTGGGGGTGCATCCGTTAGCGAGCATGAAGTCACGCAATTCAATGACATCTTCAGGGCGTTGCACAAAAGAAAGTGCCATAAAATCGGTGCCTTGCTTTAAGGCAAACAAGCAATCGGTTTTGTCTTTGTCAGACAATGCAGCGACAGGAATAGTGATTTCAGGCACGTTAATGCCCTTGCGTTGCTTTAAGGTGCCGTCTGTCAAGACTTCCACCATGACTTCGGTGGAACTTACACGAGAGGTCACTTTCATTTGAATGTTGCCGTCGTCAAACAAAACGATGTTGCCAATTTCAAAGGCTTCAAACATAGGTTTCACATTACAAACAACCAAGCCTTCGTTTCCACCGTCATTGCTTTCGCTGTAAGCAAAACGCAAGGACTGCCCCGCTTTCACAGGGATGCCATCGCATCCGTCGAAGAAACCGACACGGAACTTAGGGCCTTGCAAATCGCTTAAAATCCCGACAGGCTTGCCGAGTTCTTTGGAAATTTTACGCACATTCACATAGGCTTTTTCGAGTTCTTCATATTCGGCGTGGGAATAATTGAAGCGAAAGACGTTGGCTCCTGATGAAATCAGGCTGTAGATGCCTTCAGGGTGACGGCTGGCAGGGCCGAGTGTGGCAACAATTTTGGTAAGACGAGAGTTTACGGTTTGTTCAACGGAATTACGTTCTTTAAGTGCCGTCATGATGAAGCATCCTTTATTGGGTTAAATGAGTTTGGTTGCATTTAGAACGCATCCAAAAGGGGAACATACCCCCATTATACCCAAAACATAAAAATGACAAGTCTTTCAACCTAAAAAGGTTTCAAATAAACTGACTGTGCGTTAGTGCGATGGCTAAACCGTCGGCGGCGTCGTCGGGGGTGGGCTTTTTCAGCAGGTTCAAACGCAAAATCACCGCTTCCGTGACTTCGTGCTTTTCCGCCTTGCCGTAACCAGTCAAGGCTTGCTTGACCTGCATTGGCGTATAGTCCACCGTCGGCACGCCAGCGAGTTCCGCAAGCAATAAAAGCACGCCTCGGGCTTGAGCGACAGGGACGATCGTCGTATTATTGCGGAAATAAAAGAGCGACTCAATCGCAATCACATCAGGAGCCGCCTCTTCAATCAGAGCCTTCACATCGTGATGTATTTCCACCAACCGCTTGCCGATGGGGGCTTTAGGCGTGGTTTCAATCACCCCCCAGCCGAGTGCTTGTGGGTGTTGGCGAAGGCTCACATCAATCAGCCCAAAGCCGATGCGTCCTAATCCGGGGTCTATGCCAAGTATCTTCATATAGTCGCCTTTAGAGTTTTCTGTACAGGGTCTATACTGTGTCGCTACGATTATTTTGTTCCGTTATGTAGGTTTCACTACACGCCCTCACAAAATAATCTAGGCTCCTTGTCTAGCCACCTGTACAGAAAACTCTAAAGACGACTATACCTGCGGATTAAAACAAAAAAGCCCTCTAGGAGAGGGCTTTTCGCTTAGCTATAGAATAGCTTAGAACTTAATGCTGGTGCGAAGTCCGCCAGCGTAGAACAAGTCTTGATCAGAGCGTCCAAAAGGCGTAATGCCTGCTTGAAGACTAGGAATGATACTGACACGATCGTTCAAGCGGAAGTTGTAGTAAGTTTCCACCACTTGAGCCATACGGTCACGTCCGTCGCTTGCAAAACCGTCTTTAAACGTGCTAACGGCATAACCGACACCGATGTTGTCGCCATCACGGAAACCAAGGGTTTTCGTAGGAATGTGTAAGGCCAAACTAGCAGCTTGACGAGGAGACAACGCAATAGAAGAACCTCCAAAGGTACTAAAACCATTGGTGTTGTTGTAGTTTTGGTTTTGACCGTTCAAGTAAGCAGAACCCGCTTTAGCATTGTTAAACATGTAGTCCGCATGCAAACCAATGCCTTTGTAGAGTTCTTGATCCAAACCAACATAAACCAAGTGGGTGTTACCAGGTCCATAAACGTTGGTTGTACCGCTACGATTAACCGTTGTTGAAGAAGTCGCTTGATAACTGGAGTTGTCATTGAAGATACCCACTAAACCAGCATACACGCTTGTTTTACGGTTATCTAAATTCGCCCAGTTGTAATTTGCACGAGCTTCAGCATTCGCGAAGTAGTTATTCTGCACGTTACGCTCGTTAGGCGCACCATAGGCAAGAGTCAATCCAACGTTTAAGTCATCATTGATGACAAAGTTGGTTTTCGCACCAACCAAAGCAAGGGTTGCATTCGTCGGCATGCCAGGAATGTTGGTCAACGCTGTATTTTGGAACTGGGTGTTTTCATCGCCACGGTAAGCGGATTTGTCGAAGTAATCACGCCAAGGCAAAATACCCGCAAATAACGTGTGGCTATTGTTAAACAAGTTGAAATCTTGTTCGTAACCCGCACGATCCAAGTAAACATTCTGACGGGAGTTTGTGCTTTTGTTGGAGCCTAACTCGTTACCGTTAGACGCATCTGCTGCAATACGGCTTTGTCCAAAAATGCCACCCGTGTTGCTACCCAAGGCAGCCACAGCACGCACTTTCACACGACCTTCACCCAAGAACTTACCTTCTTCACCCTTGTAAACAGGGGCTTCAACGGTTAAGCGTAAACGAGAAATCGCTTGAATGGCATCACCATAGCTATTGTCGCCTGATTCAAAACCACCTAAAGCACCAACGGTGAAGTCACCGCCGACTTTAAAGCGATCTTTGTCAGCTTCAATCGCACCCACACGAGCTTCTAACGCTTCGGTACGAGCTTTCAACGCACCCAATTCAGGGGCAAACTCAGATTCCAAAGAAGACAAGGTTTTGGTGTCGCCATTTTTCAAGAAGACTTTGCCTGAACGCACCAAGTACAATACATCACGCAAGGCGGCAGCCATTTCGTAACGTGTGGCATATTGATTGCCTTTGAACTTAAACTTTCCGTTAGTGGCTTGGTAGCCTTCAATAACGTCGTACTTTGAGACCAACTCTTCTAAAGCGTCGTACGCCCAGTGATTGGAAGAAACATCAACCAAATCTTCCATACGGGTTAAACGCTGGTCTTCAGGACGAGTGCTGTCAATGGATTCAATGCGGGCATCAGCCACATTTACCATACCTGCTAAAAACAAGGATCCAGCCAACAAGAATGGGGTCACTTTATTCGAAGCCATGGATTTCTACTCCTTAACTCTCAGTATTCACACTGAACTAGGTAACATATGAGGACTTTCCTATTAGTATAACGATTCATCATTATAAAACTAAGTTACGTCCCAAAACTTAATGTGTTTAAACCAACGGTTCTCAACATACCATTTGGAACAATGCTAACACAAGTCTTCCATTAAGGGAATAGGCAAATCGTTCAAATGTATTAAAAAAATTCTATTTTTAGTAAAACAGACACAGAAAGTCCTCTCTTTAGAGGGCTTTAGCGTCGCCTTCTTTTTTGCTATACTTACAAATGTCGCCTGTCCTTATACTGTCCATTTAACATTGTAACGATTTTTAAATTGTTACATTTCAGGACGCTCCTTTACAGAAAGACAACCGTTTAATGATTTTAGAAGCCTTTGCGGAAACCTTAAAAGCCCAGTTCCTTGAGAGAGGATCTGCGATTAAAGTCTTGCAAAATTGGCTTTTGTGGCATTTGAAGCATCCTGAACCCACGAGCGACGACAAGGTGCGGGATGTGCTGGTGGCAGAAATTGAGCTGACCCTTGAACGCCCAGTGTTGTTGTTTCAAGGCAAAAGCCCGAGTGGGGATATTTTACTGAAGAGTTTGTATGAATACTGTTTGTCTTACGAAGATTGGCAGTATCGTCGTTGGTTGCATGAGGTGAAAGCCTCTGATTTTGCAGGCTAGCCAAGTTCAAATTAAACAGTAGGGGCGTGATTCATCACGCCCCTACATTTAACACGCTATTCAATCGTTTAAATGGTATTAAAACACTATATTTGAGCTTTACGCACTTATTTGCTATTATTTGTATAGCCTTTGAACTTGTGCCAAGTCTTCCGTGGTGAATTGGTGATTCTGTAAACTACGATGAAACATCACACTATGCGGATCCTGCGTATGCTCCATGCCCAAGGCATGCCCGATTTCATGCAAAAAGGTGGCATACAATTGAAGCCCTTGAGCTTCTACATCCAAGTGCTGGTTGATGCGTGGGTTGCGTTGCAACACAATCTCGCTCCTATAAATAAACGCTTGCCCGTCCTTCATTTGCGTTTGATTCACGGTACGACCCACTTCGTAAGGGCGTTGCGGATTCGTTTCATCGCTCCATGAAATAAAAATACCGTCGTCGTCTGCCATTTTTTGGGTCAGTCGCTTGAATTGAACGGCTCCCTTGCTGGCGTTTTGCCAAGCCAGCAGGGCTTTTTCAAAGGCCTCAGGCGGATGCGTTTGGGCTTCGTCCACAGGGTCACAAAAAACGGGAATCACCAAGGGATCCTGCCAACACGGCACGATATTTTCAAGGTCGGCAGGCGTTAAAGCCGTTTTCCCTTCAACTTTACGTTGAAGCAAGCCGTTCGTTAAAGGAAGCGGTGTATTTAATTGCCATTGTTGTATGGGCGGAACTTGCATACTGTTATTTGACCGCTGTTTCTAGCACACCAAGTAGGGTTTCAATCGTGGTGGCTAAATCCATTTCAACGGAAGCCCCAGCGGCTTTTTTATGTCCGCCTCCACCAAAATGTTCGCCCAATAAGGCAGAAACGTCAATATCGTTGCGGTTAGAACGCAGGCTGATTTTGGTGCGTCCTGAAGGCATTTCTTTCACCAGCACAGACACTTGCACGCCTTGAATGCAACGCAATTGATCGATAATCCCTTCGGTATGTTCATCCAACGCATTATAGGATTCAATCTCCTTCAAGGTGAGCGACGTCCACATAATGCGACCTTCGGCATAAGGCTTGGCGTTTAAAACGGCATGAGCCGTCAACTGGCTTTGGCAAAACGGTTGCGTTTCATAGATTTGATTGTAAATATAGGTAATATCCGCCCCTGCTCGTTGCAATTGCCCTGCCACTTCAAAGGCTTCGGGCGTGGTGCTGGAATGACGAAAACCGCCTGTGTCGGTCAATAAAGCCACATACAAGCAACTGGCGGCTTCAGGACCAATGGGGCATTGCCATGTGTTTAAAATCCGCACAATGACTTGACCGCTAGCGGCGGCGTCGGTTTCAATAATGTTGATGTGGGCAAAGGCGTCGTTAGACACATGATGATCGATATTGAGCGTATCGGTGGCGGTTTCAAAGAGCCTCGCCGCAGGACCTAGACGTGAAATCGCACCACAATCCACAGAAATGGCTAAGTCATAGCGTTCCAACACCTTTTCAGGGGTTTTGTCGATGCTAATAACTTCGTCAATCCCTGGCATGAAATGGAAGACATCGGGCATGCGACCTGCGATGATGCAGTCGACTCGCTTGATATTGGGGAAGAGGTAGGCAAGACTGTGCTTTAGGCCGAGCATCGAACCGAGCGTGTCGCCATCAGGCCCGACGTGTGCGGTGATGAAGACGGTTTCACTGCGGTCTAGGGCGTTGTAAGCGTCTTGGTAACGGCGGAGCTTTTGGGGGTTTTCAGTAGTCATTATCATGGCGTTTCCTTTTTTGGGTTGAATGAAGTACTTATATAGTATAACGCATCTCGACATTTTTTTGTGCTACTAGGGGTTTAAATACGATGTTTTGAAAAAAAGCTTGCGTTTTAGTTCTGTTCACGATTAAATAGTAAGTGTTGGAGCCTTTAAGGGGCTTCACCATAAGGGCCAGTAGCTCAGTTGGTTAGAGTGCATGCCTGTCACGCATGAGGTCGCGAGTTCGAGCCTCGTCTGGCCCGCCATTAAATCCTCCGTATTACACGGGGGATTTTTTAATGTATAGCCAAGTTTAAGCTATAGTATCCGATAGATAAAACGGTCTATGGTCTCTTCGTTGTCGCTACGATTTTTTTGTTTAGTTATGTAGGTCTATCTACACGCCCTCACAAAAAAATCTAGGCTCCTAGAATAGCCTCATAG
>JBILSS010000007.1:0-27895 GCA_044371965.1 Vampirovibrionales bacterium | reverse complement strand
GCTATGAGGCTATTCTAGGAGCCTAGATTTTTTTGTGAGGGCGTGTAGATAGACCTACATAACTAAACAAAAAAATCGTAGCGACAACGAAGAGACCATAGACCGTTTTATCTATCGGATACTATAGGAAGTATCGAACAAGTACGCCTATTTCTTCAACGCCGTTAAGAATTGTTACAGAACACTGAAACTCGGGCGGTGATGAACCGTCACTCCCAAACGTTTTATCGATTCACGATGTTTCGCCGTAGCATAGCCCATATTGCTTGCCCAGCCGTAATCAGGAAAATCCACCGCTACAGACTTCACCCACGCATCCCGATGTTCTTTCGCCACAATGGATGCCATGGCGATTAACGCACTTTGAGCATCCCCCTTTACGATCGGGCTTTGTTGATTCCCCTCAATCGTGGGGATGCCGTCTCTGCCGTCCATTAAATAATGAACACAAGCCTTTTCCTCTTCTTTTAGCTGAGAAAAAAGTTCGTCAATCGCACGTTGCACGGCAAGCATCGAAGCCCCTATGATATTATGTTCGGCGATTTCTTCAGGGCTGGCTTGACCAATACCCACATGACAGTGACTCAAAATAGCAGGTAATAAGGCTTCACGCTGTTTTGCCGTGAGCTTTTTAGAATCATTGATCCCGATTAACGGAGCAAAATCTTCTAAGGCGTTGGTTGATGTCCCAGACTTCCACGCCACAGCGGAGGCGACTACGGCGCCGATGAGGCTACCTCGTCCAACTTCATCACAGCCAATCAACACGGTATTTGACGCAAGTTCTTGACGCAAGTTTTCATCAAACGCCAGCATTCGTAATAGCCGTGCCTCGGCGGATTCCTTTATTTTGTTCGCTTCACTAGTGAGCAGGCGGGACTTCAAAGCAGAGTCCTCCCAATTGCCCTTGTCGAATGTCCACAATCAAGCGATGGGCGGCTCGTTGAATATCGGCAACGCCCCCTTTTTGAATCAGGTTACTTAAGGTGGCGATACGTTCAAGGCTCCAGTCGTTTTGAGCGTCTTCACCCGAAGGCGTGCCATATTTTTGACGGAGTAAATGCGGATAATGCTCATCAAAATAGCTCAAGCAAAAACGAGCGATTTCTTCATCATCAAAGCTTTTTTCGCCAATGGAAGACACCAACGCCAACCAGTGAGCATCTTCTTGACGCTCCAACTTCGGCGGCAAAATCCCAGGACTATCCAGCAATTCCACTTGCGGATGCACTCTGACCCACTGCGTTTGCCGAGTCACTCCTGCTTTATGACCTGTATGCACCTTTTTCTTCCCGATTAAGCCGTTAATCAAGCTGGATTTCCCCACGTTCGGCATACCCATAATCATGGTGCGAATGGGGCGAGGCTTTAAACCTTTGGCGACCCAACGGGCTTGAGCCACCGCTCCTTCAGCTAAAATGGCTTGAACCAAGGCTTTTTTGGCTTGTGCGTCTCGTTGAGCATCCAAGATTAAGACGTGTTCACCCAAGCCTTTGAAGTAATCCACCCACGCTTCTAGTCGGCTAGGGTCAGCAAGATCTCGCTTGTTTAGCACAGTGACCAAAGGCTTTTGGCGATCGATGACACGCTGGCGAATATCAGGATGCCGACTCATTAGGGGCATACGAGCATCCAGCACTTCCACGACGACATCGACGGTTTGCAGGTGCTGATTGAACTCTCTGTCCCATTTTGCCATGTGACCAGGGTACCAGTGGAGTTGAAAGTCTTGTTCTTGAGGGAGATTGTTAATCATAGTGTTTCTTTTTTCTTTTGTGATGCCATTTAAACGAATGAATAGCCTAACACGCTATTCATTCGTTTAAATGGTATGAGTGAGTCCCTAGTTTAACATAAACAGGAAACCGCCTTGCAATGCTAGAGTTTTCAAAATCCAAAAACGTGGGGTTTAAACACTAGGCAAGCCGACGAAAAGCCGTCATACTGAAAAAGAGTAGCTCCTTGAAAAACGCATAGTCAGAGCGGTGTATCGATTCATTTTTGAAATTATTGAGCGTTTCGTGTGTCGGGAACAGAGGTTTCGTGTGTCAGACAAGCGGGTTTCGTGTGTCGAAAAACGAGGTTCTGTGTGTCAGAAAACGGGGTTTTGTGTGTCAGAAATCGAGTTTCGTGTGTCAAAAAAGCACGCCACTAAGCAGTTTCTTCGGCGAAATAGGTGTTCCAAATATCATCGGCGGCTTGAGCGGTTTCGGCTTTCTGCGTGATAAGTCCCACCGCTTGAGCCGTCAAGCTTTCAATAGAAGCCAAGGCATCCAAACGATGCACACGAGTCGGTTCCCGTTGAGCCAAGGCTAAGAACCCTTGACGTACTTTTTCCTGAAACGCCGTGCCTTCTAGCTCTAGACGGTCTTGATTGCCACGAGCCTTCACTCGTTTGGCGAGTTTTTTTACATCGCCGTCAAATAACAGCGTCAAATGGGGGTGCAAATCCCCGCAAGCAAAGCGGTTTAACTGTAAAATCAGCTCTGGCTCAATCCCACGAGCCGCCCCTTGATACGCAATCGAAGAGTCCACAAAGCGGTCGCACAGCACAATCGCCCCACGATCCAACGCAGGGGTCAAGACTTCTTCCACATGCTGGGCTCGATCCGCCATGTACAAGAGCAATTCGCTCATCGATGCCATGGGGGCATCGCCGTCGACTTGTGGTGTTAAAAGCAAGCTACGGATGGCTTGCCCGATTTTAGTGCCTCCGGGGTTACGGGTTTGTAAGATTTCTTTGTCGGGGTAGTGCAGGCGTAAGGCATCGGCAACGGCTTGCCATTGGGTACTTTTTCCGCAACCGTCAACGCCTTCAAAGGTGACGAATAGTCCATTGCTCATCTGATTTGTCCTCCACAGGTCTCACATTTTTAAAATGTAGCATAAGTATAAAAGGCACACCACTAAAATTTTCATTAAGTAAAGGCACAAAATAACAGAGCTTTGGTTTTTATGCGTATACACTCAAAGAGCATAACAATATGGGACGTTAAAAAATGACCAACTTTTCAAACAATTCTTATTTAAACTCGCCTTATAACGCATTGCAACGACAACAACTCCTTTATAATAACTATAAATCTTATGATTTGCCGTCTACACAACGAATGGGGGGGGGGGGGGTGACTTCTGAAAATACGCTTATTCAGCAACCAGAAGAAAAAAAGACAGGTTGGGGTACTTATTTAGGCATTGGCATGGGCTTTCTTGCCTTGGGTTCAGTGGCTTATATGTTTAGAAAACAAATCGGTGAGAGTGTTTCTGAACTAGGAAAAGGTTTTCAAAAGTCTGAGAAGCCTCAAGCTCCTGTTGTTCCTTCAAAATCCACAATACCCACTCCTACAGAAGTCCCTAAACCAAAGGTGACTGTTGAACCGTTTAAAATCCCAAAAATTGATGTAAGTCTCCACAATCCCGTGCGTGAAGTTGACTTAATTCAAGAATTTGACCCACATACCTATGACAAAGCGTCGCTCCCTAGGGTTTTTGTAGAAACAAGGACTTATGAAGTCGATTACAACTACAATCAAGCCGATTCCAATACTGGTCGCTTGTTTCGAGTTTCTGATAAACAAATGCCGAAGTTACCTAAAGAAGTATCTAATTTGGGTAGGTCCGGACAAGGCTTAGGCGTCACAAAGGATCAGCAAACAGGAAACTTGGTCGTCCATATTGTGCAAGATTCCTCACGAACAGACTCTTTTGGTCGTCGTATAAGTCATATGATAAGCTTAGTGGGCGATTCCGACACAAAATTAAGTCCCGCTCAACGAGATGCCATTGAAGCTTATGCCAACTCTGCTGATGAAGGAACGCATTTTGATGAAGCCTTCTATAAAATAAAAGACGAAACGGCAAAATCTTATAATTATAAACCCTACAATGAAGAACTCGGCTTTGATGGTCAACATTTCTTTAATGAAGTTCAGGCATGGTATAAGAAAATAGCTAAAAATAAGCCCGATGGTTACATCACCGCTGATGAAGTACTCAAACAAGTTGAAGAAAAAGGCACGTTTATAAAACATAATAAAAACTAAGGCTCATCGACACCCCCTGCATGCCACGGATGGCACTTGCCGAGGCGTTTAAGGGTCATCCACAGGCCTTTTAATACGCCGTGACGCTCCAACGCCAAAAAGGCGTACTGTGAACAGGTCGGCGTAAAACGGCAGACATGAGGCAAAAAGGGGCTAATTCCCCACTGATACAATTTAACAAGTCCTTGCAAGCCTTTACGAAGCATCAGATGCCCCTTTGACCTGCTCGACCTGCTCAAGCTTGGTGGGACTCCATTCGGCTAAACGCTTAAAATGCTTGGGGCTAAACGCATGATGTATGCGTTCTAAGACGTCTGCTTCACTCACCTTCACCGCATCAGGACGAAACACCACCGCCACCGAAGCCACGCCCTTCCAGTCATAGCGGTCATCTTGCCAAAGGCTTTGACGCATCCATTCACGCACGATGCGTTTGAGTCGGTTGCGTTTAACGGCTCGTTTATGCACTTTTTTAGACACCACAAAACCGATGCGTGGTCGGTAGTGGGGGTCTTCAAGGGCTTTGAGGCGTCCTGTTTCATGCCAGTGGGGCAGTGCCATAATGACAAAGAAGGGACAGGCATAATAACGCATCCCTTCTTTTAAGGTTTTATTGAAGAACCAAGACGCTTGTAAACGAAATCGTTTGGGAAACATCGTTACCGCCTTTTTGGAGCTAAGATTCTAATGGTGATGCTTTTCACTTTAGAACTTGCCGACAACGCACTAAATGCGAGGCTTCCGAGACATTTTGCGGACGGCAGGAACAACGATAGGGCGAGGAGGTGGGGATTCAGGGGGGATTTTTAAGGGGGGACGAAGGGGAGGAGAAACGCAATGCGTCCTTCCCCGTCCCCCCTTAAACGCATTTAGAGGTGTCGGAGAACCTTTGTGCGAGCAAAGGTCTCTGACGTCACCAGCTCAAAAAGAGAGCTAGAGATTCATTACTACCCCTAATTATTTAAATAGAAACCAATTTATGACGCCCCTTAGCACGACGACGGTTGAGGACGTTGCGTCCACCAACAGTGGCTTTACGAGCGAAGAATCCTGAACGACGGGCTTTTTTAAGTTTTGTTCCACCTAAGGTACGTTGCATGTGAAATGCCTCCAATTATCGTGTTGTTTTAAGTCTAATGTTGCAGGGGATTCTTTCAATACCGTATCCAAACGTCCATATTTGGTGTGTTTAAGAACCCTATCCTAAACACTATACTTAGAAAATACGAAGAGTTCAAGTTCTTTTTTCTTGAATGTAACAATCTTCGCCCCAAAACGATACATGCTTGAGTTTTAGTCACGGTCTCTATTAGAATAGGAAGGCATCGTGAGTGATTAAAGGGAAGGGTTTTGTATTAATGAGCGTAAGTCCCCCAACATGGAAGGCTCGATATAATAGCAGTAAAAAAGCTCCCCTCCCTAAAGCAGGCAAAGGGCTTTCGCTTCAAGGTAGCTTGCAAGATGCCTTGAGCCATGTTCGTCTTGATGTCGGAGGCATCCCTGAAGAAGCGTGCCTTCCTGAAACGCCAGCCGTCGTGCCTGAGCGAGCATCACCAACTCCTCACTCGACTTCCGCGTCGCCCTATGCCGACTTATGGCAAGGCGTGCAACAACTCTTGAGCGAGTCGTTGTCTCCCCCCAGCTTTCAAACGTGGATACGCCCTTTAAGCCTCGATGAGGTGGATCTCAACACCAACGGTACAGCATCGGTGCGGATTTTGGCGACGTCGGACTTTACACGGGGCTATGTGAAGAATCATTATAATGTGATGATGCAAAAAGCCTTTCAAGCCCTGCTTGGCGTGAAAGAGGTCGCCATTACATGGGAATTGGCGGACTTGCCCGCTGAAGCCTTCCCCACGCCTCACGTGCAAGAACGAGCGAATCAGATCGCCGATTGCGTACTCGAGCAAGACGCCAAACTCAAGCAAGCCGAAGCCTCCCAACCATGGACGCCTCGCACGCTGGCGAGTGGCTTGCAACCTCGCTACACCTTTGAACAGTTTGTGGTCGGGCCTTTCAATCACTTTGCTCACGCCGCCGCCCTCGCCATTGCCGAACAACCTGGTATTGCGTATAATCCCTTCTTTATTCATGGGTCGGTAGGTTTGGGCAAAACGCACTTGATTCAAGCCATTGGGCATTATGCCTTGCGTCATCATCCGAATTTGACGGTGCGTTATGTGACGACTGAAACCTTTACGAACGATCTCATTCAATCGATTGCCACTAAAAAAATGAACGAGTTTCGAGACAAATATCGCAAAATCGACATCTTAGTTGTCGATGACATCCAGTTTTTGGAAGGCAAAGAAAAGACCCAAGAAGAGATCTTCCATACCTTTAACGCCTTGCACGGCTTGTCTAAACAAGTCATCCTCAGTAGCGACAGACCCCCCAAAGCCCTCGCACGGCTTGAAGAACGGCTCGTGAGTCGCTTTGAATGGGGCTTGATTGTGGATATTCAGCTCCCTGATTTGGAAGCACGTAAAGCCATTTTACGCAAAAAAGCCGAGCGTGAAGGCATGACCCTGCGTTTTCACTTGGATGATGAAGTCATGACCTATCTCGCCGAACAATCCCCCCACAACATTCGAGAGCTGGAAGGGCATTTCAACAAGCTTGCCGCCGTCTGTATGTTAGAAGACAAGCCCTTTAGCATGACCACGGTCGAAGCCTTATTTGGCAAGCCTCAAAACAGTAAACGGCTCGATGAACACGTGATTTTAGAGCTGGTGCATCAGATCACAGGCATCACGGCGAAAGAGCTGAAGGGGACGCATCGGGCGAAGGATGTGGCGCATGCTCGGCATTTGGCGATTTATGCCTGTCGTGAATTGCTGGATTTAAGCTTCCCCAAGATCGGCAAGATCTTTGGCAGGCAACATAGCACGATTTTATATAGCTACGAAAAGCTTAAAGAGCAAATTAAGCAAAACAGCCTGCTTAAAAAAGAAGTCGACAATCTATTGCAGAAGTGCCAAAACCAGTGCTATTAGATGAAAATGCCTTTGTCCTAGAGGCTTCTGTAGAGGTGGCTAGACGAGGAGCCAAGATTTTTTTGTGAGGGCGTGTAGTGAGACCTACAAAACTGAACAAAAAAATCGTAGCGACAAAGTATAGACCTTATACAGGAGACTCTAAATGCCCAGTTGGATGCAGATTTTGAACGTGACTCCTGATTCTTTTAGCGACGGCGGAAAGCTCCTCACCCCCGATGCCTTCTTCCACCTCGCCCAAGAGGCTCTTCAAGCAGGAGCTAGTATTTTAGATATTGGTGCCGAGTCCAGCCGTCCGCAAGCAGTGGAGATTTCGGCGGATGTCGAACGCCAGCGATTGATACCCTTTGTCGATGCCGTAACCGCCTTGCGACAGGCGTTTCCGCATTGCCGTGTGAGCATCGACACCGTCAAACCTTCGGTGGCTAGATGGGCGTTAGACGCAGGCTTTGCCGATGCCGTTAATGACGTGAGTGGGGGGACACTCAAGGAGGCAGGAGAGTCCGCTTCCATGTTTGATGTGGTGGCGGAACACGCTTGCCCCTTTGTGTTGATGCATCGCCGTGGCACCCCTAAATCCATGGACGGCTTGGCGGTTTATGGCGATGTCGTGGCGGACGTGACGCAGGAACTAGCCGTGCAGATTGATAAAGCGGTGGCGTGTGGAGTGAAGCCGTCTCAATTGATGGTGGATGTGGGCATTGGCTTTGCGAAAACGCAGGAACAGAGCCTGACTTTAATTCGTGCCTTGCCTGCCATAAAGCAGGCGTTGGGGGATTTGCCGATGCTTTTGGGGGTGTCTCGTAAGCGGGTGACATCTGGTGGGGGGCGATTGGGGGTGCATCAGCGAGAGACGACCACAGCGATTTTGCATCAATGGGTGGGGCAGGTGCATCCTGCTGGCACGGTGGATGTGTTTCGTGTGCATGATGTCCTTCAACAGAAGACGGCGTGGGACTTATATAGCCAAGTTTAGAGCCTACTGTACAGAAAACTCTAAACTTGGCTATACCAGTTCTTAGTTTAAAACACTATACAAGCACTAAAGCCAAGCCAAAACGGTTGCTTCAATAGCAGACGCATCAATGCCGTATTCCTTAAACAAGGCATCGCCCGTACCGCTTTGACCAAACTTGTCTTGCACGCCCAAACGCTTTAAGGGCGTCGGTTGATGCTCCCCTAAGGCTTCAGCGACCACACCACCTAAGCCACCGAGAATGCTATGGCTTTCCACCGTCAAGACCTTGCCTGTTTTTCTCGCCGATTTTGCCAAGGTTTCCGCATCAAAGGGCTTAATGAACACCGCATTCAAGACTTCTGCTTCAATCTGATGTTGCTCGCTTAAGTGCTTAGCCGCAAGCAGAGCATGATACACCGTTTCCCCTGTGGCGACAATAGTAATATCGGAACCTTCACGTTCGATGCGGATCTTGCCTGCTTCCACCTTATATTCACTGCTTTTGTGAATTACAGGAATGTTTGGACGCACCAAGCGAATGTACATCGGTCCTTGCGTTTCAGCGGCATAACGAATGAGTGCTTCCGTTTCAACGCTATCACTCGGCACAATCACCGTCATATCAGGGATCACACGCATCAACGCCAAATCTTCAATCGATTGATGCGATGCACCATCTTCACCCAAGCTAATCCCACTATGGGTGGGGGCAATTTTCACGTTCAATTTGGAGTAAGCAATCGTATTTCGCACGGCTTCCCACGCTTTGCCGCTGGCGAACATCGCAAAGGTGGATACAAAGGGAATCTTGCCGACGGTGGAAAGTCCTGCCGCCGTATTGATGAGATCCATTTCCGCAATGCCTTGGTTGAAAAAGCGTTCAGGAAAGGCGTTGGCGAAAAATTGCGTTTGCGTCGAACAAGCTAAATCGGCGTCCAACACCACGATGTTGGGGTTTTCATGCCCAAGGGCAACCAGCGTTTCACCATAAGTGACACGAGGTGCGGCTTTCTGCGGTTTTTCTAAATCAATGTCGGCTTCAAAGGTCTTGGTGTCGTTTTGTTGAACGGGGCTTCCCATGCGTGTCATCCTTTTTAAAAAGCATTTATAATTGTATCTATTGTATCATAGCGAATCAAACGAGACTAACTCAGTTGAGCCAAGCGGGCTTCAATTTCGGCAACGGCATCGTCAAACTGCGTTTGATTGGGAGCCTTACCGTGCCAGCCTGCTTGGTTTTCCATAAAGGAAACACCCTTGCCTTTAACGGTATTCGCCACAATACACGTGGGCTTGTCGCTACTGTCTGCCCACGCATCCGCTTGATCAAAGGCTTTCGCCAGTGCCTCAAAATCGTGACCGTCCACTTCCAAAACATTCCAACCAAAGGCGAGAAACTTAGGAGCCACTTCCCCCAAGGCTTTAACGGATTCAGTACTGCCGTCGATCTGCAAGCGGTTACGATCCACAATCGCTGTTAAACGAGACGTCTTGTGATGAGCCGCCGACATCACCGCTTCCCACACGTTGCCTTCTTGCAATTCGCCGTCGCCCATGAGTACCCACACTCGAGCATCACGGTGATCTAAACGATGCCCCAACGCCATACCGACGCCACAAGACAACCCTTGCCCTAAGGAACCTGTCGAAACATCCACCCCCTTGAGGTATTTGGATGCGGGATGCCCTTGCAACTTACTGTTAATGGCTCGTAAGGTGGGGATTTCAGCTTTGTCGATGTAGCCAGCTTCCATAAGCACGGCGTACAAGGCAGGGGCTGCGTGTCCTTTAGACAAAATAAAGCGATCACGATCCACCCAATCCGAGTCCAAGCGGGTGTGATCCATGCGAGCAAACCACAAGGCGGCAATGATGTCCACACAAGAAAGCGAACTCCCCGGATGCCCCGATTGAGCGGTAAAAATCATTTGCAAAATATCGAGGCGAAGGCGTGTAGTGAGAGCCTCTAAGGCAGTTGAATTAAGCCATTCTTTAGCGTGTGTTTGTGGATGTGTCATAATCTCTCCTTTTTATGGGGTTTGGCGTGTGGAATTCATTATCTCACAAATATAGGTGACATTCTAGTTTTTTTATTTTGTTTTGGGGCGAAAGAATACATCATAAACCCCATAGCCTAAACCCAAGATACCTATATATACCAGTGAAGACATCAAGGCTTGTTGAGCAAAGGGTGTTTTATTTTTTAAGGCTTCAAGAACTTTAGGAATATGTGCATCATTTAGCCAAAGTTTTTTACCCTCTTTAGCAGTTTCAAACACCTGTTCTGTTGTATAAGCTTTATTGACAAATGCTCCTTTTTCCAATATATTTAATTTGAGTTCGCTAAGATTCTTACCCATTGAGGCTTCAGCAGGTTCTAACGCTTTAATTTTAGCAAGATCTAAACTTTGTAGTTTCTTCTCTAACCCAACTTCTGAGATGTGACCAAAGCCAGCATTTGTAATGCCTGCTCCTGCTCCAACACTCCCTGCAATAGCGTAACCCTGTAAACGGTTATCATTATTTGCTTGTGTATTTCTATCTATATTTACCATTTCTAAAAAACTCCTTATTCAACCTATTGTCAACTTTAACACTTTTTAGCATAAACGTAAAAATATGAAAAATGATGCTAGCGTATTCATCGCTTTCGACCCTAAAATTGGACTTTGTGCTTTTGCGTCCTTTCATTTAGAATAATAAAAGATGTATGGTTTATATGGAGAGGATTTACAAATGACGAACACTTTAGAAAGCCCCAAAAAAATTGAAGTCTTGGATCACGGCTTTGTCGAACTGATTGACGCCCTCGGCAGTGATTTGACCGTGGTGAACTCCGCCCGTGTGAGCTTTGGCAAACGCAAAACTGAGCTTGATGAAGCGGATGAAAAACTCATTAAATACCTCGCCAAGCACCAGCATTGGTCGCCGTTTCGTCATGTGCAGTTGCAATTTCATTGCAAGGTGCCTGAATTTGTGGCTCGGCAGTGGTACAAGCATGTGGTCGGGATTGCCTACACCGAAGGGCATGGGGCGTATACGGTAGATCACGCTTGGAATGAAGTGAGCCTGCGTTATGTGGATGCCAGCGACTTCGATTTTTACACGCCACAAGGGGGCTTTCGCACACAATCTGAAAGCAATAAGCAAGCGTCTACCGATGAACTCATTCAAAACGACGTGCTGATGAAAGCCTATACCGATCATGCCCAAGGCACCTTTGCTTTGTATAAAGAACTGGTGGAGGCTGGCGTGGCGAAAGAGCAGGCTCGTGGGGTGTTGCCGTTGAACATTTACACGGAGTTTTACTGGACGATTAGCTTGCAAGCCTTAACCAATTTCATCCACTTGCGGACACACGCAGGGGCTCAATATGAGATCCGCGAATACGCCGATGCCTTGGAGCAACTCACCCAGCTCGTGGTGCCTGTGTCGTACAAGTATCTGCTGGAAGGGTAGGCAGGCATTACTCAACAGTGAACGTAAAATATTTTTGAGGGGGAAATAATTGATGAGAAACTTTTTGGATAAGCACCAAGGTGTAATTTTTGTTACTGCCTTAATAATTTCCCCTTGCTTTTTATTATTTTCATTATTCGTAGGAGGATTTTGGGGTAAATTATTAGCTATAATTGGAGGTAGTGTACCTCTTATTCTTAGTATAGCTTCGATTTATATAATTTTTAGTTGTCTAGGTTTACCCTCATGTAAAAAATTATACTGCTACCATATTCTTAAAACTGAGGCTGTTAAGCCGACTTTACATACATATAGTGCTTCATTGTCTTGGCTCATTTTTTTATACTTGTGCCATTTAGTATTGTCAGTAATACGGACTATCTTGAATTTTCTGACGCTGTAACTTTGCCTTTCCTAACCTTTCTAACTTACTTCCCAATCCGCCAAATATGGGATTATCATAAAAATAGAACCCCAGAGACTAGCTCTCTTAAATCATCATACATCTTTCTGTTTTTAATATTGTTACTTGCTTGTGTTTCACTCTTCATTCGTGCTGACTCCTACGAATAACGGCTGGATAACTTGGAAAACAGCCGACGGTGAAACGCTCGAAGCGGTGAATGATCGCTTGGGTAATCCGCTCGGGCGTATCCTCAATAAGGATTAAATGGCAATATACTATATTGACAACAATCAATATATGCGTCATAATTACAGTGTCGAGGTCTCCACACTTCTTGTTCTCTTTTGAGAGCTAGTGCCCATAGGAGACCCTTTCATTTTTAGGTATTTTTTCAGGGGCTTTTGCTAAAACATGATTTTTAAAAATATTATAGGGATTGAGCAGCACTTAGAACTTTTAGAAGATAGAGGACTGACTTTTAAAGGGGATCACAATAAAGATTCGTTTCGTCGTTTGATTTTGTCTGTGGGATATTATAAAATCTCCCAGTATTTTAAGCACTTTTATACAAATCGTAAAGATAAGATATTTTCAGATATACATTCTGATTCTATCAAGAAAGCGTATAGCCAAAATGAACGATTACGTAGAATCTTAGTTTCAGCATTATTACAAATAGAAAATTTCTTATCTACATTGATTGTAGAGTCTATGAACCATCGTGAAGGTTTTGCTTATTGGCATTATTCAGAACAATATCAGGATTTAAATCTACTCGCCCCCTGCTTTCAGAGAAACAGCAAAGGGGCTTTTTTGAATCAGCCCGTTGCCCATTTTAAGGCGGATTATCCTAGCCATACCTTACTCCCTTCATGGGTTGTTTTGCCTTGTCATGATTTTGGGACGCTTTGTCAATTGATTCCGCTGCTTCCTAGTCAGGCTCGTAAAGAAATTGCACGTAAACTACAGCTTCCTAGAAAATATAGGTCAGAACAAATTTATGATGTGTTTAATGGATTGCGTTACTTGAGAAATCAATGCGTCCATAATAAAAAACTTTTGGGCGAATCAATCAAAACAGCTCCTCCCCTATTTGAAGGTCAGCTAGACGCAAACCATCTCAATAATTGTTTGGCTTGGATTTTATATTTTTCGTTTTCTATGAATGGGAAATCAAGCACTTATAACGAATTACAAGAAATCGAAAAAGTTTGTCTTGACCTTCCAGAAAAATTACAAATCAACGTTTTTTCAAGTAATCCACTCGATCGGAAGTAAACGCCCTTACTTACAAGAACTTCGGCTAGACGACGAACGACCCGAGCTAGACTTCATAACCAATTAAGCCAAACTCTTATATTTAAGGCGAATGAAGCATTTTAGTCAAAATACTAAAAGTCCATTGGAGTGCTTTTCCATTTGGCTAAAGCAGGACTTGGAACCCACTTAACCCACAAGCCATTTTCGTGACGTAAGCCGTTATAACGTCTGTTTTTCGTAAAAACCATTTCGTTTTTATCGACTTGCATCGAAAACGAATAGGCAGGCGTATTGACTTGTTCACAGGTTGAATCGTAAGCTGAATAAGAAGGTTTCACAAAAAAAATCCTTTATATTAGAATAGGAAAGGGAATCGCATCGTCCTTTCCCATAGCGACTAGGAGCATCAAGCCATGTATCGACCCGAATCTTCAAAGACTTTAGATCTTGTTACAAAAGACGTGGATACGCCTCCAGCCGTGAATCTCAAGCGTGTGGTCACGATCATCCCTGCTCGCTATGGGTCGACTCGCTTCCCAGGTAAGCCTTTAGCCTTGATTGACGGCATCCCGATGGTGCAACAGGTCGTCGAACGAGTCAAAGAAAGTCGCTTGGCAGAAGGCAGCTATGTCGTCGCCACCGATGACCCACGCATTCAAGATGCACTCATTCCTTTTGAAACCGCTACCGTGATGACTCGTACAGATCACGCATCAGGCAGTGACCGCATTTGGGAAGCGTTTCAAGCCATCAGTCAAGACACGCCTGATGCCTATGATTGGATCATCAACCTGCAAGGCGACGAGCCTTTTATCTCCCCCGAACATCTCGATACTTTGCTCCACGCCATGCAAACCCATGCGGATGACGCCGATATGGTGACCCTTGTGACGCCCTATTTTTCGTCGGATCTGCCACAAACGCAAGACGCCGCAAACGCCTTGTTGGACAATACGAATCGTGTGAAAGCCTTGTATACACCTAGTGGAAAAGTCTTGTATTTCAGTCGCTTGCCGATTCCCTTTTTGCGATCGGGGCTTAATATACAAGAACATTGCCAGCCTGATTCGACCACGTATTTCAGGCACATCGGCGTCTATGCCTATAAAGTGAAGGCGTTAGAGCGTTTCGTGCAAGCAGGCGAAGATGCCCTAGAACGTGCCGAACAGCTCGAACAGTTGCGAGCCTTAGCCTTGGGCATGAGCCTTTACGCAGGGCTTGTACCGTCTGCTCCTGTGGGAGTCGATACACCTGAAGATTTAGCCCGTTTGACGCAAGCCACTTCTGCCGTATAATTTGCACAATAGAAAAAGGACGATTTTTTGATGACATCCACCGAAACATTTACCCAGCACACCCAAGCCTTGAGCGAGATCATCGAACGCTTTCGCCAAGACGCCTTGCCCCTTGAAGAATCGTTGACCTTGTTTGAAGAAGGGGTCACGCATATTAAAGCCAGCCAAGCCCTCTTAAATCAAGCCAAGGGACGCTTTCAAAGCATCCAAGAAGCCCTTGATGCCGATTAAACGACAATCGTTTAATCGCACACAAAAAACAACAAATGAATATAGTAATTTTTAAACGTAGTGAATGGAATGTTGCATTTTGTAACGATGCCAACAAAAAACGTGCAAGCCTACTTCACTTACGATATGATTTAGTCAAAGCCTAAATTGTGTTTCTCATGTATAATAACATTAAGCACTTTGTATTTAGCTTAGGCTGAAGCGTTTCTCAAGGCTTCTATTAAATAAACTCTGCATACACTGTATCCCCTATTTTGCGAAGGAATCCCCCATGAACTACGAAGACCACAATTCTTATGACGCCCAGCAAACTCGCTTGGAATTAGTGAAAGAAGCCCGTGCCGTCATTAAGGTGCTTGGCGTCGGCGGAGCAGGTGGCAATGCCGTAAACCGCATGATTGAAACAGGCATGACAGGCGTTGAGTTTTGGGTGCTGAATACCGATGCCCAAGTGCTTCAAATGGCGAAAACTGAAAAACGCTTACAAATCGGCAATAAAATCACCCGTGGCTTGGGTGCTGGCGGAAACCCCAGCATCGGGCAGAAAGCCGCCGAAGAAAGTCGTGAAGATATTGCCGCTGCCATCGAAGGTGCCGACATGGTCTTCATTACCGCTGGTATGGGCGGAGGCACAGGCACAGGAGCAGCCGCTGTTGTCGCCGATATTGCTCGTGATTTAGGTGCCTTGACCGTAGGCGTGGTGACGAAACCCTTTGGTTTTGAAGGACGTCGTCGCTTGCAACAAGCCAATCAAGGGCTAGAATCCTTGAAGGAAAACGTCGATACTTTAATTGTCATCCCTAACGATCGTTTGCTCGACGTCGTTGAGCGTCGCACGTCGATGCAGGATGCCTTCCATGTGGCTGATGACATCTTATTGCGTGGGGTGCAAGGCATTTCAGACATCATCACGATCCCTGGTTTGATTAACGTCGATTTCGCCGATGTGAAAGCGATTATGCACCAGTCGGGTTCTGCGATTATGGGCATTGGCAAAGGCACAGGCGAAGGTCGTGCCTTGGAAGCGGCTCGCATGGCGGTGAATTCGCCCTTGCTTGAAACCACGATTGATGGTGCCAGTGGCGTCATTTTCAGTGTCACAGGTGGTGCGGATATGACCTTGCATGAAGTCAACGAAGCCGCCGAAATCGTGTATGATGCCGTGGATCCTGAAGCAAACATCATTTTCGGTTCCGTGATTGACGAAAAGTTACACGGTGAAATCCAAATTACGGTGATTGCGACAGGCTTTGAGTTGACAGGCAGTCACGCTCAATCCCCTCAAAAAGAAGCGGCTATCGCAGGGGTACAAAGCCCTTTTGAAAGCTTTATGCGTCGTAACACGTCACCAGAGCCTGTTGCGGTGGGTGCGGGTTATGTGGGAGCCAATGCTCCACAAGCAGGCGTTGCTTCAAGCATGCCTAGTGCGGAGTATACACCAAGCCGTGGCAATAGTATGGCAGATGCCGCTCGTCGTATTTTAGACTTGCCTGATTTCTTGCGTCCTCGTAAGTAAGGTGAGAGAATTTAGTTTCAAAAAGGGAGGCTGTTGTGTCTCCCTTTTTTGTATTTGATATAGCCAATGAAACGATTAAGTTTAACCTCATCCTCATACCAATTAAACGATTGAATAGCGTATAGGTGGATTCTAGGAGCCTAGACTCGCAGATGGGCGAGGTGTACAGAGACGTACATAAGCACATCGAGAATCGTAGCGACAACGAAGACGCCAGACGCTATTCAATCGTTTAATTGGTATCAAACATTAGACCAAAATAGGTCAAACCTGCTAAAATGGTGTCTATGGATTTACAGGATTTTTATAAAGGATTTACACCTATGGGTATTAAAGTATTAAACGTGAAGTCTATTGTCGCTGGACTACTCGCCATCGGGATGCTCGGGGGCTTGATTATTGCATTGTTTTCACTAGGTGGAACGCCTCGGGTAGAGCAGTCGCCCGCTCCTATTGAAGAAGAAGCCGTAGGCATTGAAGGGGAAGGCAGTGGCTTTGAAGGGCTTTATCTCTTGCCGAAAGATTCCATCGCTCCACGTGTCAAGGCTCAAGCCGTCAACGGATCGCTTGTGGACACCGAAGCCTTTCAAAAAAAAGGCGAAGGCACGATTTTGATTTTCTATCAAGGCTTGTTTTGTAGTGTTTGTGCAGCTCAACTAGAAGGCTTTCAAAAACTAGCCAATACCTTCAAGAAAAAGCATTATAATTTGGTGGCGATTAGTGCCGACACACACCCTGATGCCTTAGAACGACAAGGCAAATCGGGCTTAAACTTCCCTGTTGTGCCAGACCCTGAACGTGCCATTATTTCCAATTACGGCGTTGCTAATGTGAGTCGTGGGAATATCGCTTACCCCACCATTTATGTGCTAGACCAAAAAGGACGGGTGAGCTTCACGTTCGCCGATGCTCGCATGACACGTTTACAGGCCCCTGATTTGCTCAAAAAAATAAGCACCCCTTGAGAAAGTCCCATTCGGTGAACATTGCTGTGTTCGAAACGTGAGTGATTGCAAGCAATCAACAAAACAAGCCGTTTGTTTTTCCTTGAATCTTCATCCGACTTGAACTTTCTCTTATGTTTTCAATAGTTAAAACAGCAAAAAGTCCACTGTCTATATTATTTGAGAGTCTGTTTACGTTTCCCTTAGATAACACTTGATATACTAATATATGTATACCATAAAGGGTCAATATGGACTTTATATTGACGTATTAAAGTGAGATTTCTATGTCTTTTGTGCCTTCTGACGATCAAGAAACGTCATTGGAAGAATTTAAACTTAATGCACGTTCTTCCAAAGGTTTAACGGCTTCTAAGGAGCAAACCTTACGGGGTCATTTGGGCAATGTTAAAACCAATAGCCCTTGGGAACTCTTTGTATCGAGCACGTCGTTTGACAACCTAAGCACACTGCCATTAGAAGCCGACGATGAAGAAGAAAAATACGTCCCTCAGGATGCGGTAGACAGTTCTGAAGACTTATTGTCGCCTTTCTTAAAACGTTTATTGCATATTTCTGTTTTAGGCTTTAAACGACGCTTTAAAGAAGCCTTCGATTTAGCTGAATCAAGTCAATACAATGTTGAATTTGACGGCTGGGAACGTACACGCCTTCAAGTGGAAGCCGTTTGGCAACGCTATATGCACCGTCCTGATCAAGAAGCCAAGCAGTGTATTCGTCGCTTAAATGAACTTTATGTGCAGAGCCAACGGGCTTATTCGGTAGAGCAAATGCAAGAACTCAAGCCTGTGATTTATCTATATCAAGGGCGGATTCATTACGATCAAAAGCATTTTGGGGTAGCGATGCGTTGGTACAAAGAAGCTCTGATGTCTTGTGCTGAAGAGTCGCTTACTCATGCCCGATTGCTCGACAGCATGGCGATTTACTACGAACATGCAGGGAACTTTTCCCATGCCTTACACCTTATGCAGGATTCTCTTAAAATCAAAAGTAAACTTCCGTTCATTCATGAACTGGGGGTTAGCTATCAAATGCTGGGGCAAACCAATTTGTTGGTTGAACAGTTTAATGATGCTCAAAAACATTTGGAACGTGCCTTGTCGATTGCGATTCAAATTAAAGACAGCCGTCGTGAAGCGGAATTGATGAACGATTTAATTAAAATCGCTATTATCAATCATCAACTCATTAAAGCCTTGCACCTTACCAATGAATGTATGAACCGTTGCGAAGCGAGACGTCTGTGGAATGCATACGGCACGGCTCGTTTGTACCGTGCTTATATTCACTTTTTAAATAATGAACTCGACGACACCTACACCTTGTTGGTGGACGATATTATTCCCTTGCTCAAAGATTACTCCAATGAAAAAGCGTATGGCACAGCATTTCGCTTGCTGGGAGCCTTACATAATTCTTGGGGGCAACGTCGTGAAGCCTTAGAAGCCTTGACCGAATCGATTGTGATTTTTAAGCGTCAAAACCGTCATGATGAATTGGCAAAAACCTATTATGAACAGGCTCGTTTGTATATTTCTTTACAGCAAAAAGATTTGGCAATTCAAAGTTTGTTTCATGCCTTAAACGTGGCTCAACAATATAATTTAATGTTCTTGGTGCGTCCGATTGAAGATGAACTCTTTATTTTGGCACCTGAAAAATGGGAAAAAATTGCCGAACATCGTTTAAAATATGAAGCCTTTACCCCTTTAGAAACCATGTTGAAGGCTCATGTGGCTTCGCCTGAAAACATTCAAGCCGCCGCCATGAAGGTAATGAATGGTAACACCAAGCTGGATGAATCCGTGAATGGTTTAGCCAGTGCCAACCCTAATGCGTTAATGTCATTATTGCGTTTGGGGCAAGCGATTTCTGCCGAAAGAGAACTTGACAATATTTTGAATCTGGTACGTGAAGAAACCGTCAAAGCCTTGGGTGCGGAACGTTGTACCGTTTTTGTGTATGACAAAGAAACCAATGAATTGTGGAGCAAAGTCGCTTCAGGCATGGAAGGCAAGAAAAACTTGCGTGTCAGTGCGGACAAAGGCTTGGTCGGGCATGTGTTAAAAGTGGGCGAAACCCTCAACATTGCGGACGTGTACAATGACCCTCGCTTCAATCAAGAAGTGGATCGTAAAACAGGCTACCGCACGCGTAATGTCTTGTGCATCCCTATTCTAAATCGAGACAATGAATCCATTGGCGTGGTTCAAGTTCTTAACAAAGTGGTGGGATCCTTCAACAAAAGTGACGAAGACTTACTCAAAGCCATTGCCGCTACCACAGGTATTACACTTGAAAATGCCATGATGGTGCAAGAACAAAAACGCAGTTTTGAAAGCTTTATTTTGACGTTATCGTCCACCATAGACGCACGTGACCCTATTACCGCTGGGCATAGTGAGCGTGTGGCAGATTATTCCTTGCTTGTGGGGGATGAACTTCAAATGCACCGTAATGACATGGAAGTCTTACGTTTTGCCGCCTTATTGCATGACATTGGTAAAATTGGGATTCGTGAAGAAGTCTTGACCAAAGAAGGTCGATTGACGATTGACGAATATCAACATATTCAAGAACACGCTCGTTTTACCTTTGAGATTTTGCAGAACATTCATTTTGCTCACCACTTGCAGGATGTCCCCTTAATCGCGGCGTCTCACCATGAACGGGTGGATGGTAAAGGCTATTACAAAGGGCTTAAGGGTGATGAAATCCCCCTTTCAGGACGAATCATCGCCCTAGGCGATGTGTTTGACGCCATTACCTCGTTGCGTCATTACCGAAGCCGTATGCCCTTTGACAAAGTGCTAACGATTATTCAAAAAGATGCGGGTTCGCATTTTGATAGTGAAGTGGTGGATATGTTTTTCAGAGTCCCGCTTTACCGTTTGGCGGAAGTCTTGGTTAAGGAACGTCGGGTGAAAAAAATCCAAGAAGTGTCGCCTTTGGTGAAGTACATTGATCGTCATGTGAACTTGTCGGAGTTTCATCAGATTTTAGCAAAGCCCAAAAAGACCAAAGCGGAGCAGGAAATCGACAAGTATTTTTCAGCCATTTACTATGTGTTGCCCAGTAAGCAGCAGGACAATCTGTAAAGCAAACTTTGCGAAAGCTTTTTGTGGGAGACAGATTGCCACGCTACGCTCGCAATGACGATGTGTTTTTTGAAGTCTCACAGCACTTTCTAAAGCGTATCGGCGAAGGCTTCATGATCTAGTTTAAACAAGCAGTGGGTGCATCGTATTTTAAAGACGACCCACGCCTTATGCTCTAAGTCTTCTCGAAGATGCGTCAAGGTCGTCAATTCGGCTCCGCAATCGGGGCAAGGCCAAAAGCCTTCCGCATTGCGTTCCATTTCTTTTAACGGCAAACGTTTGCCGTTATTGAAATGTGCCACCATGTGATAGTCGACCGATTGCAGTACCACATCGCCTGTCAACGTAATCGGCGGAGGCGTTTCGTACTGCTTGAGTTCAGCAGGCGTCATTTTCAAGACTCGAGTAAGTCGGGTGCGGTTCATCACCGACATAAAGTGGAGCCGTCCTTCTTCGAGCTGTTCTAAAAGTGCGAGCGACAAACCTGATTTTTCCGCCACGACAGGCAACGGCAAATCTAAGGCGTTGCGTCGTGCCTGTAATACAGAAGCCAGTGAAGGGCGAGTCTCATTCAGTGATGTCATTTGTAATAACTTTCTGTACAAAAAAAACGATCGTTAAACAGAGTTTCAGCTTAACATCTTTGACAAGGAACATCAAGCAAAGGCAAGGCAAGGCTTCTACAGGATGTAACATTTTGTAAAGGAATCCTTAAGTTTACCCCAAATCTGCCGATAGTTATTTTGGAAGAGCTTTACAGACTTCCATCTTTCTTCTGAACAGGGGGACATAGCAACGAGAGGCAGTACGAAACCGTATTGCCGTTTTTCTTATCTAAATTTCTTTAATAAAAACAATCGTTCTATCGGCAAGACGAGCATCCACAGTTTTGTCCACATAGTTGAGGGTTCACGGCACTTGAAGTAAAGGTCGATTGTGGGGTTTGTGGGTCTTCTTTTCGCTGTTGACGTTTTTCGTAAACATCATGCCCGTATTGAAAGACACCCACAGGATCTGTTCCCACGAACATATCAGGTAGTTCGTCTGCCAAACGGTTTAGGCTAACTTGATTTTTTAAAGATCCATAAATGGGTTCAAATCGTTGAATACTTATCATGTTTTATCTTTCACACGTATGGTACAAACTACATCAGCATAAAACCCATAGAAGTCTTTGTTTGTGCTACTTTATAAGAAATAATTTACCCTAAAGGATTCCTCTATGAACGCCCCTACCAAAAGCACCGTTGATCTATTCCATGTCGATGCCTACGACTATGTCCTCCCTGCGGATTTAATTGCCTCGCATCCCCTGCCGAATCGGGACGATTCACGTATGATGTTCATCGACTGCCAAGGGGAATCCTACGAACATAAAGGCTTTAAAGACTTGGTGGAGCTAATGAATCCCAACGATTTACTGGTCGTGAACGACACCAAAGTCTTGCCTGCTCGTTTTTTAGGCAAACGTCTTATGGCAGACGGCACGCTTGGCGAAGGGGAAGTCGAAGTGCTTTTACTGCACCCGACTTCGCAAGCCGAACTCGACTGGCATTGTTTGATGCGTCCTGCTCGTAAGCTCAAGGAAGGCACGGTCATTGTGTTAGAAGACAGCACCGCAACGTTTGAAGTCATTGAACAAGGCAAAGAAGGGCATGGCGTGGTGCGGCTGCATCTGAACGAAGAAGCCAGCCTTCACGAGTTCATGTACCGCATTGGTAAAATGCCGATACCGCCTTATTTCAATCGCCCTGCGAATGAAGAAGACAAGGAACGTTACCAAACCGTGTATTCTGAAGTGGAAGGCTCGCAAGCTGCCCCCACGGCGGGCTTGCATTTTACGGATGACGTCTTAAACGCCCTCGCTGAAAAAGGCATCCAAAAGGTGAGCGTAACGTTGTCGGTAGGTGTTGGCACCTTTCGCCCTGTCATGGTGGACGATATTCGTGAGCATGATATGCACGGCGAAGCGTATACGCTGCCTCAAGCTACGGTTGATGCGATTGTGGCGTGTAAGGCTCGTGGAGGGAAGGTTTTTGCCGTCGGTACGACCACAACCAAGACGCTTGAAACCGCCGCTCAAAACCAAGGAGGCTCACTACTTAAAGGCGAAAGTGGTTGGAGCAATCTGTATATTTACCCTGGTTTCAGTTTTGAAGTGGTGGATGCGATGCTCACCAATTTCCACCTGCCGAAATCCACCTTGCTAATGATGATTTCTGCCTTTGCGAATCGAGACTTTATTTTAAAGGTCTATGAAGAAGCCGTGCAAGAACGGTATCGCTTTTACAGTTACGGCGATTGTATGCTTTTAATGCGGTAGACATTTATTGGTCTGTCTGAATATCACCAGGAAAATTGAAGTCGCTCGCCTTGATATTCTTTAAAAAGTCCTTGAAGGCTTCGCTTTCTTCTTCGTCCTTTTCTTCATCAGCACTCACGGTGCCGTCTGACATCACATGAGGGCTGGCAAAAATAGGGGCATCCGCACGCAAGGCAACCGCAACCGCATCAGACGGGCGGGCGTCTAGCTCAAGCTCTTCGTCGCCGTCGTCGACTTTTAAATAAAGGCTCGCAAAATAGGTGTCGTTTTCAATATCTTTAATCACCACACGATCCAACACATAGCCTGTGAGTTCAATGAGGTTATACAGCAAATCATGCGTCATAGGGCGGTTGGATTCGACCGCTTCTAGCTGGCGAATAATGGCACTGGCTTCAGCCGTACCGATCCAAATCGGCAAGGCACGGCGTTTGTCTTGATCCGTCAACACGACAATGGGAGTACCTGTTCGTGTGTCAAGGGCAATCCCCATAACAGAAAGTTTAACAAGGGATTCGGATTCGTTAGACAAACTCATTGAATTATTCCTCAAGGTCAACCATATTGTTTCTTTAATGATAGCAAACTTTTAGTGCTTCGACTACTGCCAATTTTAAAAACCCCCCAAATAGTGTCGATTTTTGAAAAGTCTATTACACGCTTAACAAATACCCTATTGACGTACCTTTACAAGTGTCGTAGAATAAGTGTATACAATACGTATACTGAAAAAATTCGTGTGTTGCTTATTGGTTCACAATTTCCCCTGCATAGGATATAACAGATGATGATGGTTGCTTCGACGACTAGAAAACTGCATATGCCTTCCCCTTACGACACGCCGTTCAACAAGGGCTTAGACAAAAACGCCCAACGCAATCCCGCATTGGCACCCCACTTACAACAACAAGAAGAATTGCTCGCCCCACCCACCCCTCAACCTCGTATCGGTTCTACGCAGTCTTTAATCAAACAGCGTGAAGTCCTTCAGCAAGACGTATTTCAAAAGCAAAACACGCAAGACACCAACTTTAGACGCAGTACGTTAGAACTGCCTCAAAGATCTCCTTCAGTGATGGAACAATTGCAACAAGTGGCGACGACGACACAGCGATTTTTCGCCCAATTAGACCGTCTAAACCAGTCTGACCTTTCTCGTCGTCAAGCCCAAGGCATTGAACTTCAAATGACGGAAGGTCGTCACCAAGTGCATCATCAAAATGCGACTTTATATATGCGGATTAAAGAGCCATCCTTTGTGACTAAATCCAAGCGTGAAGAAGATATTGCTCGTCGGGTGGCACGTCAGCAACGCATGGGTATTAAGAAGCCTAGCGACACACATTCCACTAAGCACGACAATCTAGCGGCGGATCAAGACGAAGACGGCTAAAATTCTATTGACTATTACTGGTAAGGGTAAAGCTATCTTTAATATCTTCAGAAAGCATCTGTTTGGTGCTTTGCATTAAAGCCGCATTGGCGTTGAGTTGCATGTCAATACGAGTCGCTTCCGCATCTAAGACTTGGGACATTTGTTCCATTTGTTGCACACGCATATCTAAGGCTTTATAGCCTTCGCTATTGGGATCTAACTTGGCTTCGGCAAAGCGTAAGCTTGAGTTAATGTTGATCAAATTCTTACGTCGTTGACTTAACAAAGTTTTTTGATACTCCAAATCTTTTTGTTGAGACAGAGAATCATAATAAATCATGGCATTAAGACCGAGCATGGCAGGGACTCCTTATTATAGCGAGAAGGGAACACGATACTTACATAAAGCCAAGTAAAGCTTTTTTTGTGCTAGACCGTTTTAAAGTCATCTATTTAATGGAGTTAATTCATTCTAAAGTTAGCTAAAATAAACTATATAGTTGTAAGTTATTTTTAAAAGGACGAGAATGAACGCATCATCCAATCCCCTCCTTCACCAAAAACACGCCAAGCAATATCAAGAACAACAAATCATCAGCGCCAGCAAAGAACAGCTCTTAATCATGCTGTACGACGGTGCTATTCGCTTTGCCAAAACAGCAAAAAAAGCGATTATTGCTCAAGACTATGAAAAATCAAACAACTTTTTACTTAAAACCCAACGAATCATTACCGAATTCATGGGAAGCTTGGATCTTAAAAGTGGCAGTGACACCACCAAGCAACTCTTTTTGTTATACGAATACTTGCATCATCAACTGGTTCAAGCCAACATCCAAAAAGACGTCGCTTTAGTGGATGATGTTTTAGAACATTTACTAGACTTACGTAAAACATGGGTTGCTGCGATTGAAATCGCTCAACAAGAAATGCAAAAATCGTCCACGTCGGCACAAAACGCCTAGCGATGACAGAAAGGATTGAAACGAATGAAACAAATGCCTGCTTCTGTCTTTTTAGAATTAGAATCGCTGTTGGTTCAAGTCGAACGTTTAACGGCTGAATTGATTGCAGGCTTGAATCAAGCACAAGGCAATACTGAAACAGGGCTAACCCCTGCTTTGATGCAACAAAATTTGCTACGAGGGCAATTGCTTTACAAAGCTCAAGAAGTTGCCGAAGGTCAGTACGACCTTTTAAAAGACAGTGAAAAAGAAGCGTTGTCTCACAAATTGCAACAACTCAAGGGCTTTGATTCGCAATTGGGGGACTTACTTCAAGCACATCATGCCCAAATTCGTCAAGAATTGCAGGAACTTAGGTTATCTCAAAAACAGGTTCAGGCGTATAGCGAACAAGGTTAATCTCCCCAAAAAAAGAGAGAGCCACGCTAGACGAGGCTCTCTCTTTTCTTAATGCTATGAATGTTAAACGACTTCTATTAACGACCATTCCGCAAGAGACGTAATCGTCGTCATTAACGCCTGACCTTTTTCCGTTGCACGATACTCCACTTTAGGAGGGATCGTCGGGTAGGCTTTGCGTGTAATTAAACCATGAAACTCTAAATGCTTTAAACGAGCGGACAAAGTACGAGGAGAAATCCCCTGAATCGCATTTTCTAGTTCAACAAAACGTTGGGCTTCATGTTTAAGCAGTAAGTAAATGATTTGTAATGAGTATTTGTCACCCACCAAGCGTAAGGCATTTTCAAGTTGTGTTGCGGTGGCATCAATGGGAGAGGGTTCAAGACCAAATTTGACAGATTTGGCAGAGGGAGTAGGAGTATGAAGAGACACGAAAGATTTCCTTTAAAGTAAACATATTATTATAAAAACAATTATATATGAAGGGGGACTTGAAATCAATTTTATTATAAGGATACCACTTAAAGCTTTTCAGAAGAAAGAAAGTGAAAATAATTCAGGCTAAATCTACATAAACCTAAGATCATTACAATAATGCAATCCAACAGTCAAGAACGCTGAGTTAAAATATCAGCCCCCTTCACGAATCTTAAACTAAAGAAAGTATATCACAAAATAAAAAAGGGAATACCCCAAAAGGTTTAAATTATTCATTATTTTTTCCAAAAGGCACCTAAGGCTTATTTATCTTGAATGTTCATAAGCACGACGTGTTCGTCTAGGGTATAAGTCGCTTTTTTCTTCTGAGTACCAATATCATCACATACAAGGGTTCTTACCGTTGGACCAGGAACCGTCGACCCACATATAGGCTCACCTGTTTTGGTATACATTAAAGGTACTGTCACCCCGTTTGCAGGATCTATAGTAGCCTGTGTGGCTGCCATAAATTCGCCAAACCCACGTGCTCTTCTACCTTCAGAAACATAAAATTGCGTTGTGGCTCGATTTAAGGTCTGATGGTATTCACGAAAAATCGCATCTTCTGACATAGAATGAAACTCAATCATCATACCGATCACCGCTCCTGCAATAGCCCCTAGAATCGCTAAAATAATGATCGTTTCAATAAGGGTAAAGGCTTGTTTTCTGAGGTAAAGCTTCATAAGGAAAGGGTTCCATGACTTGGATCGCATAAAATTGGTAGAGTCTTTCCTTCTATCGAAATCTTCTCTTAAAATCTTTACGCTTATTTACAAACGGTAACAATCTCTTACTTAGAAAAGATCGCAATAGAAATCATACCTGCCGTCAAGGTATAGATGGCTTGCCTTTTGACTAAACCAGTACCGTTACAGGTTAAAATCGTGCTACCCGAAGCAGGCACCGCTGTTCCGCACATTTCCACATTGTCTCTATTATATAGTAAGGGAACCAAGATATTATTATCAGGGTCAAGTCCTGCCTGGTTCACTGCCATAAACTGACTGAAATCATTAGGCGATTGCCCTGTATTTTCTAAGTAAGTCGCCGCCCCCGCATTGAGCTTTTGAAGGTAATCTTCCAAAAGGGCTTCTTCTGTGTTTTTATCAACCCCTTCGGTTTGCACCATCGCCATAGCGGTTAAAGTCCCTATAACAGCAATGACAACCGCCATTTCAATCAGTGTAAAGCCCTTTTGTTTTGGGGCATGAAGAAACATATGTATATTCTCTTTCAGGGCTTTAAAGATCATAGATATAGAGTGTCGGACAATAACATCTTTTCTGTAGCGAATGTTACAGGTCTTTACAGGTCTTGGGAATGCGAGAAATAATCCCCCCTGATACGAGAGGCATCAGGGGGGTTATTATTTTTGGGGAATATAAATTTTTTGAGTATTACGGTCTATTTCATCAAAAAAGCAGTGTGCTTACTTCTATGAAACTAGAAACCGAAGTAACCTAAGAATTGGAGTTTTTTTAGATGACCAGTCCAAGGTTTTTTGTATCATTTGTGATGTTTCCAAAGAGATTTGAACGCTAGATATTTGAGTCTTAGGATCTACTCCTTTCCCTGCTTTTGACTGTTCCTTTCTGAGAACTTGGATGAATACAACCATGCTCTTATTCAGTTTTTTGTGAAACTCTTCGGGGGGCATGTTGCCAGCTTTTTCCAACACCTTAACAACACCTTAACAACACCTTTCATCAACTTCTTGGACGGTGATGCGGGACGCACTCCCACTCTTTGAAGACTTTGATTATTACGAGCCTTTAGATTAGCTTTTAGATTATTATTAGCCTTTAGATCTTTACGGGGGCTATAGCGTGAGGAGAGTTGTAACATAATGTGTTACCTTTCATAATTAACAGGACATAGAGAAAAGCCGATTGGCTTCCAGTTAAATAGTATAGCAAAAAAACCGCTGTCAAACATAACGAAACTGTTACAATTGGAGGCGGTAAAAAAAGAGTGTTGACAGGTTCGTTCGTTTGTAGGATATTAAGTGAACAGAGGGAAACGGGGGTCTTTGAATAAGAGATTAAGGTTTCCTTCTTGTGCGACTCGTTCATTGACAACTCAATAGTGGAAATTTTAAGACGAAAAGAATGGAC
>JBILSS010000101.1:0-8422 GCA_044371965.1 Vampirovibrionales bacterium | reverse complement strand
TCTTTTTGACGCACTTTTTCTACAGCAAGTTGACGTAAGGCTAAAGGATAAGTCATAAATAAGGGATTCTCCAACTAAACAAACACCCCTTTATTATAGCCTATTTTACCTATCTTTTACTATACATAAGCACATAGAGAACCCGAGCGACAACGAAGAGACACTGTACAGAAAACTCTAAACTTGGCTATAAGAGGCTTCTACGACTTTATTTCTTACCCTTAGAAGCGGCGGCAGGAGCTGAGGCAGACTTAGAAGCCGTAGCGGCTTTTGCTCCTGTCGCTGCTACTGTTGGGTTTTGTGCCACATTTTTCGCTACTGCTTTTGCCGAAGAGCCAGCTGGGGCTGAGGCAGACTTAGAAGCCGTAGCGGCTTTTGCTCCTGTCGCTGCTACTGTTGGGTTTTGTGCCGCATTTTTCGCTACTGCTTTTGCCGAAGAGCCAGCTGGAGCTGGAGTATCTTTGACTTTGTAGCTTTCTTTAGGATTTTTCAAGCCTGTACGAACCTTGTTGTCTGCGTCAAAACCTTCGCCTAAAACACCAGTGGGCATAACGCCATCTGAATTAACGCCTTTCCCACGACTCGCTACATTGGTGTCAATATATCGAACACCATCATAGTTTTCAACTTTAAAGGAAAGATCATATTCACCTTTAGCGTTCGTCTTGACTTTAACTTCTTTACCATCATGGGTGACTTTATCCCCATTCGCCAATGTAACAGTTTTACCTGCTTTCACTTCCTTACCATCGATATAAAGATTCCCATAGGAATTTAAATGAACACTGGATTTGCCAAGTGCCAACTCTATGCGATCGGTCACGGCGGCTTGATCATTTATGTTACCCTTTTTATCAGCCCAAGGAACGATTTTATGAGTTGCATTTAGCTGAATGTCTTTATCTGTTAATAAGTTGAACTTACCTGGACCCATGACATCAAAGTTGATGGCGTATTTATCGTTTTGATCTGGACGATCTGCATCCGCCACATGAGGATCTGCCCAATACGTTGAGTTCTGATTGGCTGCTATAGGCTTTGGTGCTGGCTTTGGTGCTGGTCTTGGTGTTGGTGTTGGTGCTGGTCTTGGTGTTGGTGCAGGTGCAGGTGCAGGTGTTGGTGCAGGTGTTGGTGCAGGTGCAGGTGCAGGTGCAGGTGTTGGTGTTGGTGTTGGTGTTGGTTGTGGCACATAAATCGGGAGATCAGGTTCTACTACTGGTGCAGGTGTAGGTTTTGGTTGAGTTTTATTTGAAAAGTACCCACCTAATAAAAGCAGTAAGTTGTTTTTATTCGTTGAAGTCGTAGGTGCTTCTGTGGGATAAGCTGGCAAAGCGTCGTATGCATTTGTATCGGTCGTGCAATGAGACGAAGCATCTGTACTGGTATTTGAATCAAAAGATGAATACGGTTTAGACGAGTAAGAAGCACCATAGCCCCCCATAGCTCCCCAGTGATTGGTACTGTTGGATGTATAAGCCCCGTTATGGTAAGACGAATTGGAGGAACTTCCTCCCCAACCCGCTAAGGCATTCCAATAGCTAGAATTATTGCTCGTTGTATTCCCACCATACGTGTCAGAATACGATGCCTGCGTATTTGAACCGATATAAGGTAAAAAACTCTCAAGTAAGTTATTCATGTTCGGCGTGTTTAATGCATTGTAAATCGAATTATACGCTGTTTGCCCTGAAGCAACATTATTATTGATATTTATCATATTTCTCTAATCCCTCTGTCTCAATGATTTTCCCTTTAAATAAAAAAGCGAGATTTAATAATGATCCTTAAATAAGGTACATTTTCCCCTAGTAAATAAAGGAATCTTCTCTATAATAATTGCTCTACTGTTACATTTTTTTACAAAATGGCAATCCATTAAAAAACAGCGGTGAAGAAGAGTCTTCACCGCTGTAATAGTGTGTCCTAAATCGTTTAATTGGTATAGGATGAGCATTCTCTATTTAGAAGCTGCTGGTGCTGCCGCCGCTGGTGCTGTTGCCGCCGCTGCTGGTGCCGCTGCTTTACTATCTGTCTTAGCCGCCGCCGCTGGAGCCGCTGCTTTACTATCTGTCTTAGCCGCCGCCGCTGGTGCCGCTGCTTTACTATCTGTCTTAGCCGCCGCCGCTGGTGCCGCTGCTTTACTGTCTGTCTTAGTCGCTGTGGTAGCATCTTTTAATACATTTTTACCAGAAGCATCCCAGGTAGCAGAATAAGTAACTTTACCTGAACTGTCTTTCAAGTCCTGTTTATAGGTACCATCGGGATTATAAGTTCTATCATAAGTATAAACCTGTTTTGTATTAGGGTCTACCCAAGTACCGCCTACTGTTTTACCTGACTTAGAATCTATATTCGTTATGTTAAACAAACCATCAGCAACTTTTTCTTTATAATATTCCTTAACTTTATTCCCCGAATTGTCAAAATCAGCAATGTAAACAGAATCTTTTTTATTACCACTATTTACATAATATGCAGAATGAGATCCATCATTTTTGTAATCATAAAGAGTGGTTGTCATTCCTAAGTTTTTATCCTCATTGTCTTTTACAGAATACACAGGCCTTCCTTGTTGATCTATGTATTTATAGCTACCGTCAGGGCCATTGACCATTCCACTTACAAGTTTACCATTTCCTGTGTAATTTGCATTTTGCTTGTTCGTCCATGACTCTGGAGACCATTTCGTATCTGGAGAAGTCTGATACTGAAAAACTGATTTACTAAAGTTAGAAAGGTCAGTCACATTTTTTATGACTTCAGGAGGAATAGAACTCATTCCTGAAAGCATTTGAGCCGTACTTTTTATAACTTGAGACTGGAATCCGCCTCCCCATGTTTTGTTGGTAGAATTATAATAATATTCGGGTTTACCTTCGGCATTAAAAATACTACCACCACGACCCTCAGTTTTTTCATTTGTCCACATATTTGTTCCGTCCGTAAATGAAGTATTTTGAACGCCCAATTTTACATCTTTTTGAGTAAAAAGTTCATCTCTATTTCTTCCGTTAAAATATTCGCCATCTTGAACAAAATTTCCCAATGTTCCAGCATTCATATAATCATAACCGTTATCACCCAAATAATATTTAGGGTTTTTAGGATCGGCTACTGCTCCTGGTCCATTAACCGAATCAGACATAATAAAATATTCAATATCTTGATTACGTGATTTGATATTTCCGTTTCTAATATTATTCTGATAGTCTTGTTTCTCAGAATTTGAATAATTGCTAAAACCCTCTACACGTCCAATATTAATCATAATAATCCCCTTCTAATTTATAAATTAATCCCCAGTCTTAAAAGAGCCAAGTGTATTTCTTTTCATTTCCTGTCCCCAAAAAATAAACACGACTGACCAATAATAATTGCTTTACTGTTACATTATGTAACAGTAGGAAAAAATTTCACCAAAACAGCCTTAATTCGGCGGTTTTTTCGGAGGCTTTTTAGAAGAAAGATCTTCACCATGATACCCAAAGGTCTGCTTGGTAAGCGGCTTTAAGCGAATATCGAAGGAAAGCATGAAGGCATCCCCCAAGAAGCGAGCAAAGCCATTAAACGGTGGCGGAATAAGCGAAGTCCCAAATTGCATTAAGGTGGCGAATCCGCCATTGGCAAGCGTGGCATAGGTTTCATTGAAAAGGTTATGTAAAAACCAAACGAATCCCTTTTTCGGATCCAAACATTGGGCAATATCAAACATCGAACGTAATGCCATGCCATCCACGTCATGCCACACTTTCAAAAGCATCCCTAAGTCTTTATGAGCAAATAAATCGAAGAAGGTTTTGTACAATGCCAAGCGAACGGCGGTTTGTTTTTCATGGCGAGAAAGAAGGTGCAGGTATTCTCTAAACGTGGCGTCGTCTTTGGGTAATAAAGGTAGAGGCGTTTTAAGACCCTTGTTTTTCTGTTCAATGCCTTGGTTCAGCATTTTGATATGCCGTTGAAACGCTTGCCCATGACTCAGTTTTAGATCTTCCAGATTGCCTTTGGGATTGGTTCTAAAATAGAGATCTTTGGCTTGAGAAAGGGCTTTGGCTTTGGAATCTAAGACGGCTCCAAACACCGGGATATTACTAATCCAGCTGTCGACTTGATCTAAAGTACCACGTTTGCCGTCTACTTTAGGAACGAGGGCTAAGAAAATAGGGGTACTGGTCACCCAACGAACAGGCGCAAAATGAAGAAAGCCGTTAATACCACGAGCTAAAAAGGGCATGTCTTCTTTCTGTTGAAAGTGAAAGGCTAGCATGGGGCGTACCTGATGCGAAAAAGGCTTGTGCGTGCCATGTTGAAGGCTTTGCTGATAGCGTGCTAAGGCTTTTTGCATTAAAGCGTCCTGCTTTTGACCTTTTTCATAAGGTTGCACGGCATCAAACAAGCCAAGCCAATGCCCCCCTAAGTGGTTGACTTGCTTTAAGAAGTATTCGTATTTACTTCGATACTTTTCTTTACCCTTAATCGCCGTTGTACCGAGTTGTTCGTAGCCTGCTCCGTCGAGAAATAAGCCTGAAAAATCAGCTCTATTGAAGTTCATCAGGATTTCTGTACTAACCGAAGGTGTAGGGGGATGTTCCATCACATCTTTCATCAATTCTTTAGCAAGTAAGCCTCCGCCGTAGCTAAGCCCCATGCCCCCCAGCACCAAGGGCCAAGTCACCACATTATAGACGCTTGCGCCTGAAGCGGTCGACAGCCCAATCGGAACGCCAAATTTAAGAAAGGTTGCCGTGAGCAGTTTACTTTGTTGTGCGAAGTCTTTTGGATTGATCCCATTGCGTTGCAACGCCTTGGGCGTTGGGGAAGCAATAGGAGCTGGGAAAGACGATATTTTTTGCATAAAACGATGTAATGGTGCCTTTGGGGACAAGGGAACTCATCCGCATAAAGGCGTGTCAACTTAACCTTGTGCTAGAGCCTTTTTTCAAAGCCATTGTAACCAAATATTACAGAAAGGTCATTTACCCAACGCTTATTTGTTTATTATCACTAAGTATCATATCCACCAATTGTTCAGGGACGAACAATTTATACCAATTCAATCTTTGAAATGGTATTAGCAAGTATATTATATATAAAGAGGCATTATGAATTACCCTACCCTTTTTTCGATGTTTAATTTTGAACGCTTCCGTTATATTCAAGCCCCGACCATCACCCCCGATTACTTTGGAAGCTACTCGAACGCCAAGGCGAATAACGGCTCGTTCCCTACCCGTTCGACAAGAACCCTATACCCATGGGGCATCATGGGTCGTGATGCTAATCAAACTAGCGACCAACCCCTTTTGGCGTATGCACCTATAAAAGCGACGCCCACGCCCACCAAAACATCTACACCCAGCACGGCACCTGTTGTGAATAGTTATGCCCTGCCTATTTATGGGAGTGCCAGTGTTACGAAACCTATTGTCAGCGTTCCTAGCAAACCTGCTGAAACGGCTTATTCGTCCACATCCACATTACCCATTTGGTATGGTACGAGTTCTTATACATCAAACCCTAAACTTCCCTATCTAACCCCTTCCATGAACGACATTTACCAAACCATTACGTCTGGCAGTGTGACCGTCGCCGCTGGACAAAACTCTAGCTACTGGGGAGACCCTCACGTCGCAGATGCAGATCGTGCAAACCAAGAAGTAAAACATACGACAAATTTCAACGTCTATGGTGCGGGGACTTTCAACCTATTGAAAGACAAAAACATTGCCCTTTCGGCTGAACATAAAAAATATGATGCTTGGAAAATCGAAGTCACCAACCAAGTCAATCTAGCTCTAGGCGATTCTAATTTGGTTTACAATGCTTATGGTGAACCGACACTTAACGGTGTGAAACTTGAAAAAGATAAGCTGATGACTTTGCCTGACGGTTCTACCGTTTCATGGAATGGTACGAATAAATTAAACGTAAGCAATGCTAACTATGGCGAATACAATCTTGATATTAACTTAAGAACAGCAGGTCAAAAAAATGCGGATGGTACGAATATCAAGTATTTTGATACCTACGTCAACAGCACCGACAAAGGCGTATTTTCAGACGGCATTTTACCTACAGGTATTTTAGGTGAAGGCTTCGATATGGACAACGCCGTTCGTACCAAGCTCAACTTCGGGCTTGAAAACTACAAGGTTTAAAAAATAATCGCTTTTTAACTGAAAATCTGTTACAGTAGTGGGCATGGAAACGTTCTATTCCCACTACTTTGATTATGCCGCCACCACCCCTGTGCATCCTGAGGTGTTAGAAGCCATGCTCCCTTTTTTGGGGCAACAATTCGCAAACGCTCATAGCCAGTATCAAGCAGGGCAAGACGCTAAAAAAGCCGTAGAAATCGCACGATCGCAAATTGCTCACTACATGAGCGTGACGCCAGCCGAACTCATCTTCACTAGCGGAGGCACCGAAAGTAATAATATCGGCATTATGGGCGTCATGCGAGCCTTAAAAGCCCAAGGCGACACCCGTGGATTGATTGTCTCTTCGGTTGAACATAGTGCGGTGCTGGAAGCAGCTCGGTACTTGGCACGCTATGAAGGCGTCCCCTTGGTGGAAGTGAATCCCAACCCACAAGGGGTGATTTCGGTTGAAGCGTTAGAAGCCGCCTTAAAGAAAAATCCCACGGCGTTGGTTTCGATTATGCACGCCAATAATGAGACAGGGGCGTTGAATGACATTCAAAGCTTGTCGAAACTTACGCATAGCTTTCAAGCCTTTTTTCATACGGATGCCGTTCAAAGCTTGGGCAAAGTTCCCTTAGATTTAACCAATACCTTGCCCCATGTGGACTTTCTTACCGCAACGGCTCACAAGATTTACGGGCCGAAGGGCGTGGGGCTTTTCTTCATGCGTTCCACGGCACCCAAGCCCCACCCTGTAATTATTGGTGGAGGGCAGGAAAATGGCTTTCGAGGGGGGACGCTCAACACGCCCGCCATCGTGGGTTTTGGCAAGGCGGTAGAACTTTTAGAAACGCATGAAGTCGAACGTCAAGCTCACTTGAAGGACTTAACCGCCTTTTTAATTCAAGGGATTCAAGCCCTTAATGAAAGCGGAACGAGTGCTGGCAAGATTCATTTCAATACGCCGTTAGAAGAAGACTTGCGTGCGTGTGGCATTGTAAATCTTTCGATCGAAGGGGTGGCAGGCGAGAAAATGGTAATGCAACTCGATATGCAACATATCGCCGTTTCGAGTGGTTCGGCGTGCCATGCGGACAAGATTACGCCCAGTCATGTGGTGTTGGCACAATGTGGGGATGAAGCCTTGGCACTGTCGACCTTACGCATTAGTTTAGGGCAATTTAGCACGATGGACGACGTGAAAGCCTTGCTTGAAACGCTCAAGGATCGTTTGGCACGCTGGCATCGTTAGCTAGACGATAGAACTCTTGGCAAAAGTGGCTTCTGTAATTCGTTTTAAGCTTTATTTAAACATTCTTTACTTGACAGAGACCCCTAAATCTACTACAATAGTCTTAATCGATGAGCTTATCATCGTTAGGTCAAGGAGGAACATGCCATGGGTTTAGCAACAGCGTCTTTTTCGATGATGCAAACAATGAATGCCCAATACAGCTTAATGAATGGAGCCCAAGCCTTGATGGGGCTTACCAATCAGGCAGGCAATTTGGCAATGTCTAATCCTGGTGCGTTAGAAGGAGGCTACGGACAAGGCGGTTATATGAATAACCTTTTTCAAACGGAACGTGCCTTAATGTTGAATCAGTCACGGCAACAAATGAACTTAAAAATGTATGAAGCCATGCAGGAATCTTCTCAAAAACTCGTTGACAAAAAAGCGGGTCAAGTCGGAAAATACTTGGATGTCAGTGGCTAGTTCGTTTTGAATCCTTAAAGAAACCCACTCTCTTCGTAAGAAAAGAGTGGGTTTTAAGTCTGGATGCGGACTTAATTTGAAAATCTATAGCCTATTTCGTCTTACTCCCTCCCCTTTAAGGGGAGGGTTGGGGTGGGGAGTAGATGTAGACACTGGGTTTTGGACATCCCCCCCTCTCCCTAGCCCTCTCCTCAAGGAGAGGGCTAGGGACTTACAATTCACGCATGAGTGCCTCAATATCTGCAGGAGCCAACTCATGGCTTTTGTCATTCAAGTGCAAGGCTTCTTGAAATAGGGGTTTCGCTAAATGCCCTTGCTTCAACTTCACCAAAGTACGACCCAAATTAAAGCGAGCCATCGCATAAGACGGATCTAAGCCCTTGGCTTCTTCAAAATACTTACGAGCTTCATTGAAGTCCTGCCAAACATCCAAGTACAAAACACCCAAGTTATTTAAAGCAATCGGATTTTGCTTGTTCAAGGAAATGGCTTTTTTGTAGGCTTTTTCGGCTTCTTGATGACGCCCTGCTTGCCAGTACAAGTAACCTAAGAATCCGTAGACTTC
>JBILSS010000100.1:0-8432 GCA_044371965.1 Vampirovibrionales bacterium | reverse complement strand
GCGTTGTTTTTTGCCGATAAATCCAGCCTTGACTTTTTCAGAACTACCACATTTGGGACACTGCATTTTTAAATCCTCCTTAATAAACTTAAGGATATTATAACAGCTATTTAGTTAAAAGTCTCGTTTTTGAGATCTCCACGATTTTCAGGGCGATAAGCTTCTCGGCATAAAGCTATTGTTTGATTTTGTAAGTCTTCAATTTGTCTTTCTAAATGCTCAACAGGGGGAAACTTCCAATCAACCCCACCCTGACGCTGAACAGGTGATGGGTTCTGCTTTAAAGCGGGCATCGAAAGAGAAGGTGACATGAGCTTCATCAGAAAAAACCTTTCTATTTTAGAGAGAATAAAGAAGTCGTCTAAAATGCCAAGACTTCTTGCATGGCACGCATGACACGCACAGGATGAGGCATATACACCGATTCCAAACTATAAGGGTAAGGCGTGTCTAACCCAGCGACTCGCTTAATCGGAGCCTTTAAGTATTCCACCGCTTTTTCAGCGATAATCGCCGAGATCTCGGCTCCATAACCGCCTGTTTTAGGGGCTTCATACACCATTAAGGCACGTCCTGTTTTACAAACACTGGCTAAAATACTGGCTTCATCAATCGGTGACAGCGTTCTTAAATCGACAATTTCAATGCTTACGCCGTCGCTTTCTTGCAATTTGTTGGCGGCGGCTTGACAAATATCCACCATAGCACCGTAACAAAAAACGGACAAATCCTTACCTGCTTGCACCAAACGAGCAGGTCCTAACGGAATCGGCGTCGCTTCAAGAGGCACCAAGCCCTTCGGCGAACGATACAAACGCTTCGGTTCCATAAACAAGACAGGATCAGGCGATTGAAGCGACGCAAGCAATAAGCCTTTGGCATCGGCAGGCGTTGAAGGAATCACCACTTTAATACCTGGCGTTTGCGTGAAGTAAGCTTCAGGGCTTTGAGAATGGTAGGTTCCCCCACGGATGCCTCCACCATACGGCGTGCGAATCACCATAGGGCAACTGCAATCTCCCCCACTACGGTAACGCAATTTCGCTACTTCAGACACAATCTGATCAAAGGCTGGAAAGATGTAATCGGCAAACTGAATTTCAGGCACAGGAATCATACCCGCCACCGCCATCCCGTAAGCGGAACCGATAATGCCTGTTTCGGTCAAAGGCATATCAATGACACGTTTGTCGCCAAATTGAGCCTGCAAGCCTTCAGTGGCACGAAAAACGCCGCCACTTATGCCGACATCTTCGCCAAACACAATCACATTAGGATTTGTGTCTAAGGCTTGAAACAACGCTTCATTGATGGCTTGCACCATCGTAATCGGCGTTTCAGGATTCCGTTGCGTTAGGGGTTGAGATGTTTGTGAAGAAGGCGTCATGGTGGCGTTCATGTTAAAGCACTTTCATTAAGGTAAAGGACTACTAGAAAAAAGATTATAAAGGGAAGGCTCCAGAATGGGGGAGGCTTAGTCCCTGTTCATGAGCCAACAGATCATCCATATCCGCTTGCAGCGTCGCTGGGATTTCGGCATAAACGCCTTCAATCAGCGTTTGCCATTCAGGTAAAGGCGTTTCTTGAGCAATTTTCGTGGCTTCTAAAACATCCGCTTCCACTTGAATTTTAAGGGCATCCGCTTGAGGAGGACTCAACACGCCTTTTTCTAACAAGAAGGCTTCAAAGCGAGGGATCGGGTCTTTGTCAACCCAGTCACCCATTTCACCCTTTAGACGGTAACGGGCATCATCATCGGAAGAAGAATGCGGATTCAAGCGATAGGTTACCAGTTCCAGCAAGGCAGGGCCTTCGCCTCGTCTGGCACGTTCTGCCATGGCTAACGTGCTTTGATACACGGCTAAGACATCGTTACCATCGACTCTTACGGCTTTCACGCCATAGCCGATGCCTTTGTCTGCCAAGTATTTTGCCCCTGTTTGTTGAGACACATGGAGCGAAATGGCATAATGGTTATTCACACAGAAAAACAAGGCAGGGGCTTTTTTTGCTCCAGCAATAGTTAAAGCCGAATGAAAATCGTTGGAAGAGGTTGAGCCGTCGCCGAAATAGGTCACCGCCACATCATCGGAGCCTCTAGCTTGAGCCGCCATCGCTCCACCAGTGGCATGACTGATTTGCGTCCCAATCACACTAGAAACGGAGGCAAAATGCAGGTGATGAAAACTATAGTGGTTCGGCATTTGATGCCCCAAAGAAACATCTTTCGCCGAACCAAAAATCTGATGAGCCAACGTTTCTAACGTAGCTCCTCGCCATAGGGGAATCCCCGGTTGACGGTAGGCAGGGAAGACCCAATCGGTGTCACGCAATGCTGCTGCTGTACCTGCTTGCGTGGCTTCTTCGCCCCTTGATGTCACGCAGAAGCTGATGCGTCCGCTACGTTGTAGCTTCAGGCAGCGTTCGTCCCAAAAGCGAATGGTGAGCATGAGCGTGTACATTTTGAGCAAGACTTCATTAGACGGGATGGCTCCTTTAGGGTCAAAGCTGATGAGTTCTTGGCTAAATTGCGTTGGAGAGGAAGCGGAAACAGTCATGGTGAAGGTGGCTCCTAGCTGGGCTGTAGGGTACAGAATATAGTATCCACGATATAAAAAGGTCTAGGCTCCTAGAATAGCCTCATAGCCTGTTTCATCTGTCTAATACTATAGATTCTATTTTAACACGCCCAAATCGTTTCGCAAGAGCCTTCTTCAATATATTATAGCCGTCTTCATTCTATTGTATTTTAAAGAATTAAGCAGACGTTAGGCTATTCTAGGAGCCTAGACTCGCAGATGGGCGAGGTGTACACAAACGTACATAAGCACATCGAGAATCGTAGCGACAACGAAGAGACAACGTATGGTTATTTATTTAAAGCGATCCACATACGCCAAGACTGTCCCTATCAATCGTTCGATGAACGGTTGATAATATGCAGGTCGATGCTTTTTCGCAGGCTCTTCACACTGATACATCATCAACAAATCGGGAGGTAATTCCTGCCCTTGCTGTAAATACTGCCCTGCTTGCTTCAACATTTCAAATTGAATATCGGCATAAAAGGCATCGGTTTTATGAGGACCCCTGCCTTCAAGCCCCATGTCACATTCAAAATGCCATAGCATTTGATACCCCACATTCAAGGAGGCATCGTGTCGATTTTGGGTTAAAACAGGCCAGTAGCTTAGGCTAAAGTTAATGAGGCGTTCATCGTCCAAACACGCCAAAACCAAGTCCCCCGCACGACGGCGTGCTTCCACGACTGTGTCAAAAGAAACGTCGACACAGTTACGCACCTTATGGTTTAAGGGATTCAAGCCCGTGTGCCATCGTCCCGAAGGAGGGCGAGCAGGTGTTTTGGGTGTGCTTGTCGTCATAATTTAAAGCCATTTCGTGTTGTGGGATTGTCCTCTCCCTATTCGACCCGCCACTAGAGGTTTGGGGTTGTTGTTGTTTCTTAATTCGTCCCTCAATGAAGGGGCTTTCTTTTTTCTCTCTCTCAAAGCAGTACATTTAATATACAATACTAGGATGCGATTAAAAAACCCTTAAATGAAGGAATTTAAATGTCCGACTCGTCACAAACACCCCCCACAATCAAGGTATGGATGCCTCGAACACATGTGACAAAAGGGGATTCATCTCTTTCCCAAGCCCTTCAAAAAGAAGGGATACAAGTGTTAGAACAGGCTTTACAACGCATCCAAGATCTCAGTCATTTGGAGCTTGCCCCTGATTTTTCAACATCGTGGTGGATGTTTACGTCTGCCATTGCTGTTGATGTTTGGGCGAATTATTTACAAACCACTGAACAAACGCATCCTATAAAAAATCTTCAGATCGCCTGTGTGGGGGATGCCACCGCCAAGGCTGTTGAAACTCACTTTCATCGCCCCGCCGATTTTGTGCCGAAAGATGCTCAAGATGCCGCCTATTTCGCCCGTGCCTTCAATGAGCATCACCCTAAGCCCAGCTCGTGTTTATGGATCTGCAGTGCCTTGGCAGATGATACCCTGCTTCATGGTTTGAAAACAGGGGGGCATATTGTGCAACGTTTGTCTCTTTATAAGCCCATTCCTTTAGAAGCCGATGCTTTAGCACAATTGCTTGATGATGCCGTCGCCTTTTCGCCTGATGTCGTGCTGCTTACGAGTCCTAGTAATGTGAATGTTTTATCGAGTGTGGGTGCCTTTGACCGAGTGCATCCGCAAAAGTGGATCTGCTTGGGCAAGCGTAGTTTAGAAGCGGTAAGGCTCTTGGGGCTTCAAATACCGCTGGAAGCCTTAGAGCATCCGACGGCGGAAGCGGTGTTGGATATTTGTGTATAGACGTTTTATAAAATTGGGTTGAAGCCTCCTGTATGTTGAGGAAATAAAAAACTTAGATAAGAAAAACTGTTGATGTTAGACTACACTAAAACCTAGTAAATAAACCCTTTGTTGAGAGAATACAAAACGAATGACGTGGATAGACAAACTTAAAAAAATATGGGCAAGCATCACCCATGCCCACGACCATGTAGATCGCTTTGAACAAGCAGGTTCCGCAGGTTCGCCTGCTCTCGCCTTTATGAAATTGGCGGTTCAACAAGCCGAAGCAGGGGATTTAGAACTTGCCTTACAAAACTTTCAACAAGCCATTGTGATTGAGCCTGAACGTGCGGATATTTATGCCAATTTAGGCATCGTACTTGCTAAAGCAGGTCGCCTAGAAGATGCCGAAAATCGGTTTTCCCATGCCACTGAACTGGAACCTGAACGTGCCATTTACTACGTTTTATGGGGGGCGTGTTTGGTTGATTTAGGCGAACTTGAAAAAGCACGTGTGCAGTATGAAACCGCCATTGCCCTGAAGCCTCGCCACATAGAACCGTGGATGAATTGGGCGTTAGCCTTAAGCCGAGCAGGTCATACTCAAGATGCCTTACTCAAGCTGAAACGGGTTTTGCAACTTAGCCCAACGAATCCGCAAGCCTTTTACTTATGGGGTGCCATCCTCGCCGAAGAAAAGCAGTATGAAGACGCCCTCAATAAACTGAGTACCTGCCTCAAATACGAAGCCCACCACCCCGATGCCTTGTTTCTTTCGGCGGTCTTACAAAAGAAGTTGGGGCATCCTGAAGCTGGGATTGCCTTGCTTGAAACCTTGCAAACCTTGATCCCCGACAAACCCGAAGCCCTTCATGTGCGTGGGGAATGTCACTTGAGCTTAAACCAACTGCCTCAAGCCCAAGCCTACATCGAAGAAGCCCTGTTTTTACTCCCTGACTCGCCTGATATTCTATTAAGTCACGCCCGTTTGTTAGAGGTTCAAGGGCATACGCATCAAGCCTTAAGCCTTTTGGAAAGCTTGGATGTTCAGGGTAAAGCCCCCAAAGGGCTATTTCAAGTGTGGTCAAACCTCTTATTACGCATCGGCGATTTCCCTGAAGCCCTCAACATTTTAAACAAGCAAGATGCTTCAACATTAGACGATGAAGACGCCTTACCCTATTACCAAACACGTTTAAGCGTGTTAAGCCGACTAGCCGACACGCCCACTCTAAAACATACCCTAGCCGAAGCCAAAGCACGTTTCCCTCAAGAAAGCGGGTTTTCTTTTGTAGAAGGAAGCCTGTTTACAAAAGAAGGACGCTATTCTGAAGCCTTACAAGCCTTTCGTCGTGTCGCTGAATTGAATCCAACGTTTAAAGAAGCCTCGCTCAACCTTGGTTTAATGTTGTTGCAATGCCATGACGTGGAAGATGCCTTACGTCACTTGAGGGTGCTGTATCGACAAAACCCCACCGATGCCTTGACCGTCACGTTTTACGCCCTTGCTCAACTGGCGAATGGGCATGACAAAGAAGCCCTTTTAAAGCTAGAAGCGGTTTGCACCGCTGTAGAAAAGCCTCCGTTGGAAGCTTTGTCGGCATGGGTGTATGCCACGGCTCTAAGCAAGCCTCAAGATCTCGGAGATTTATTAGAGCGTTTCTTCCCTTTAGAAGGGGATCTGTCTCATGCCTTGCATTGGCAGTTTGCTGAAGCCGTCGCCTATTATGTCTTACATCAAGGGGAGCCACAAGGTTCTATAGGCACTTTGCATGAAGCCAGTCTGTTGTGGCGAGGCTTGCAAGGTAAGGTGGTGGAGCTAAAGGGGCATCCGCTAGACGCTTGGAAAGACGTGACGCCTTGGCATTTGTGGATGCTCGATCTATAGTGATTTATTTTTTAGAAAGTGAACTTTGAGATTTTCGATTTTTTGGATTTCTAGTTCCTTTTAGAGCTGGTGCTTGGGGGTCTTTGTGCCGCCAAAGACTCCCCAAACCCCCAAAGGCGGTTCAAGGAGGGGGAAGGGAGGACGTATTGCGTTTCTCCTCCCTCATTTCCCCCTCCTTGAAAATCCACCCCCTTTTGACCCACCTCGTCGCATCATTCTCGTTGCACGACGTCCGCAAAATCGCTCGGGGATTCGCAATTCGCTCACCCGCTCGGATTTAGTGCTTGGACGCCTGCTGGTGCAGCGATTCTTTAAACCATCACTTTTTCTCAAAAACACTAACACACTATGATATAGTGTTTTAAAGAGTTTTCCATACAGTAGGCTAGACGAGGAGCCTAGATTATTTTGTGAAGAAGTGTAGATAGACCTACATGACTGAACAAAATAATCGTAGCGACAAGGTATAGACACTGTAGGGGAAATTATTTAAAATACTATAAAATCTCTAGCCTTGCCCCTTGCAATTCGATCGGCGTATGGGCAACTGTGCCTCCCCATTGGCTTTGCCATTTTTGCAAGGCGTTCATCACGTCATTTTGATGCGTGTCTTCAAAAATCACCAAACACGTCGAACCACTACCACTAATCACCACGCCGAACGCTTCGGTTTCGGCGTGAATATAAGCACGAAAGGCATCAAAGCCTTCTATTAAATGTTTACGATACGGCTCATGGATGACATCTTGCTCAAGCACACGACGCAACACATCGCTTCGCCCCTGTTCCACCGCATACAAAAAGGCAGACGCATTGCGTATCGCCGTCACCACATCCGCTCGCTCGTAAGCTTTGGGCAATACATGACGAGCCGCTTCCGTGAGCAAAGGATCTTCAGGCATCCACACCGCCAACTGCCAACTACTAACCCATTTCAACGGATAGGTATGCACGGCATCCCCAAAAACGCATCCGCCCTTCATCGCAGGTGCCACATTATCAGGATGCCCCTCAAAGGCAACCGCCAACTTGAGCAAAGCACCCTCATCAAGGGGATACCCTTCTAAAGCATTCGCTCCCATTAAAGCTCCCACAACCGCCGTAGCACTCGAACCCAGCCCACGAGCCACAGGGATTTGGATGAATGCTCCCACTTCATAAGCAGGCAAGGGGCGTTTGATATGCTCATAATAAAAAGCGAGGGCTTGAAAGAAAATGTTGCCCCCCACCGCATCCCAGCCGAGCTTAGGTCCGATGCTAAAGGTGGATCCTTCAAGGGTATGTAAGGAAGGGGAATCGCCTTCAGGCAGGCGTTCAAGGTGAAATTCATTCCAAAGATTCAACGCCAAACCAAAGGTATCAAAACCCACGCCGATATTGGCGGATGTCGCTGGCACATGAACTCGACACGCATTAGTCATTAAGAAGCGTTTCCTTTTTAGTTTCTTTAGCTTTTTTAGTCTATTTAGTTTTTTTAGTTTTTATCTTGTTTAGTTTTTTTAGTTTGTAGTGCTTTTCCCAAACTTAAACGCAAGGTGGGTGATTTCCCAAGATAAGTCTTGACGACTCGCTGGAAATCCGACGGCGTCACGGCATTTAAACGCTTGGTGTAATCTTCAATATACCCCAAAGGCAAACCCTGATTCAAGAGGCGTCCTGCAAAAGTTGTCCATTGTTCAGGGGTGTTTAAGGCAATATCAAAACGCCCTAAACGCTTTATTTTCAAGGCATCGAGGGCTTGCTTACTTAAACGCGTCGTATTCAAGTCGTTGAGTACGGATTGAAAAATAGCGTCGGCTTGAGCCACATTTTCAGGCTTCACCCCTGCGTACCAGCTCATCATCCCACGATGCAAATATGTATCCATCGAAGAACTCACTTCATACGCCAAGCCCCGCTTTTCACGCACTTCTTGGAACAAAACGGCACTCATGCCTTGCCCCAAATAGGTTTGCACCAAATGCAAGGCAGGAATATCCTTGTCTTGCACCGAAGGAAGCGTCCACCCCCACAGGAACCACGTTGTTTCTTGATCCGCCTTCAACACATGCTTGGTGCTTGGTAAAACAGGGTCAGGCGTGACACTAGAATGAATTGCTTCTTCCGCCACAGGCGAATGCCCTTTAAGGACGCCACTAAAAGCCATGCCCGTCTTTAAAGCCGTTACGGCATCTTCAGGCCCTGCTATGACCAGCCCCACGGGGCTTTTCTGCCACAAGGTCTGCCAA
>JBILSS010000099.1:0-8452 GCA_044371965.1 Vampirovibrionales bacterium | reverse complement strand
CATCAAGTATAATAATACTAAAAAGACACTTGTCAACAACTATTTTTATTTTGCCAGCACATAATGACGCATGGCTTGAGCCGCCCCATCTTCTAAAATGTGTGGCACAATGCCTTTGGCTTTACGTTGCACCGCCAAAGGTCCGTTCGCCATGGCAAGTCCCAAGCCATCTCCAGCCAGCATCGCAACATCATTTTCTTCATCGCCCAAGCACATAACTTCCTGCGGCAAAATACCCCATTGTTCCGCCAAAGCCACGACCGCCGACCACTTGCTGACATCCGGTGCCGTCAATTCCAAGAAATTATGCCGAGACTTACAGACCCCGATGCGTTCTGCCCCATAGGTTTCCAGCAAATACCCTCGAACCGCTTCTAACACAGCAGGATCGTTATTGATGACCACCATCTTCGGTGGGGCATCGGCTTGTAAAATGCTTAAGACATCGTCCAGCAAGACAGGCTCAATCGATGAGGTGCGTTTATATTCATCCACATAAATGTCATGCGGTTGACTATGCAAAACATCGTTCACATAGACATTGATGTGAATCCCTTGACTTTGGCAGTAGCCCACAATCTCCTTGGCTAAATCGAGGGGAACAGGGTTGCTATAGCGAAGGGCAAAGTCTGCTTGACTGTCTCGCACAATGGCACCTTGATAGCAGATGACTGGCGTGTCTAGCCCTAGGCGTTTAACATAAGGCAAAGCGGAAGGAAACATCCGCCCTGTGGCGATGACAACTTTCACGCCTGCTTGGCTGACGGCTTGAATCGTGTCTAAGACGGCGTCGCTAACGTTTAAATCGGACTGCACCAGCGTGCCGTCTAAGTCGCAAACAACCATTTTAATGGGATGTTCATAGGCAGGAAATAAAATAGGGGTCGTGTCGGTAGAAGTTGTCATGGTGGAGTCCTTATAAAGGGTTAAAATACCTTGTAAGTATATCGCAAAGGCTTTATAATAAAAAGCAAAGAAGGATTTTTAGACCCTGTACGGGAAATTATAAAGGTGACGATATGATGCAAGCACGCTTTAACTTCTGGACGCCCAGCCTCCTTGTCGTCGGGATGCTCCTCTTCTTTTGGGGGACGTCCTTAATTAAGGTGTTTTCATCCCCCGACGCCTTCTTTCGCTTCCCATCGAGCTATGACAAAGACGCCAGCCTGCCTGTGCCTCAACGCATCAGCGATGCTAAGACCTCACGCATATTGGTGGAGTTTTACCAAGATTCTTGCGTGACCTGTCAGCAAGTGGCTCCCTTGATTCATGAGTTAAGCCAACATAAATATTTTCAGCGTTGTTTGACTGTGATTCCTATTGATGCGGATAAAGCTGAAAACCGTCTTTATGTAGATTTATTCAAGGTAGACAAGGTACCTGCGGTATTTATATTTGAACCAAGTGCTATGAAGAAAACGATTGTTCCAGTATTAGATACCTTGGACGAAACAGGTAAAACCAATAGTAAAGCCATTAAACATGTGATTCAAGAAAGTCTGAAACGACATGATCCTAAGCATGGTTGTTTTATGCATACTATAAAAGTGTACTAAACGATTGCAGGCTATGCCACACAAAATAAAGACCCATCAACAAAACCAAAACCCCCGAGCCTTTTAAGAAAAATCCTTGCACCTTTTGCAAGCCCGACCAACGCTTGGAGCCTCGCTCTAAGCCGATGCCCCCCAGCTTGCCCAAAATCCCAAAGCACATCAACATGCTAGACATGCCGATACTAAAGACCAACACAAAGGCAAACGCCTTCCACTGCCCCAAGCTAATCGCCAAACTTAAGCTTGAAAGGGTCAACGGGCAAGGACGCATGCCGCTCATCAAGCCCAGCAAAAACAGTTCTTTATTTTGTTGCCATACGCCCGAAGCATTTAAAATAGATGCTTCTGCCACTTCGTTTTCACTATGCTGACAAGACGACGAGCAAGGCTTCATAGCTTCCAAGGACTCAAGCATCGTGGTTTCGGACTGGTCGGCTTCTTGCAAAGGGGGAGGCATTTCTTGCGAACGACGCAACATATTCACCCCTAAAATCACCACAAATGTGGCGGAAACCAGTTGCAAGATATTAAACCAAATAGCAGGAATCCCCTGCGTACGGTGAAGCACATTAAAGAATAAGGCAACGCCTAGCCATAACACCAATCCGTGAGCAAAGGTAATAATCCCCCCGAGCTTTAAAATATCGAGGTAGGATGACTTGGGTTGTCCCATGTAAGTGGCAATGACAATTTTGCCATGACCAGGTTCCAACGCATGCAAAGCCCCTAGGGCAAACGCCGTGACCAGTGAAAAAGACGGCAAGCTAAGAAATAAAGAAGAGACATCGGGCATGGGGCTAAATCACTTTGTTTAAGAAGAGCAGGAAGAGGGATAAAAGGACTATCTTGTCAAATTAAGCCATAGAAGCGTCTTAAACTTCTACGACAATTTCAATTTCAACAGGGGCTTCTAAGGGTAGATTCGCCACACCAACGGCGGAACGAGCGTGTTGTCCAATCTCTAAGCCAAAGACTTCGGTCAGGGTGTTGGATGCTCCGTTGATGACGGCAGGCTGATTGTAAAAATCGTGGGTTCCCATCACAAAACCCGTGACTTTCACCACTTGCTTGACCTTCGTCAGGCTTCCCACTTGGGCTTTGATGACGCTTAAGGCATTTAAAATGCACAAGCGAGCAGCGGCTTGAGCGTCTTCCAAAGACACTTCACCACCTACACGACCTTTGTAAAGGAGTTCACCGTTTTGCATGGGGAGCATGCCACTGGTGAAAATCAAGTTCCCGACTTGCTTGCAGGGAATATAAGACGCCACAGGTAATGGGGCTTCAGGGAGTTCAGCATCCCATTGGGCGAGGGTTTTAGAAGGGTGTGTGGTGTTCATATCGACAGAAATTCCTTATATTACTAGGGTATAAACTAAGTCCTAGCATACGTGGAAGATAGTCAAATGTAAAGCAAAAGCCTCTAATGCGTGGGGTGCCCTGGAATTGAGGTCTTGGCACCGCCGTCGATGAAGGTGTTGCGATCCAAGCTGCGGTCACGGTTAATGGTGCCGTCGTAAAGTAAACGTTTGCGTTTTTCTTCATCGCCAGCAAGGTCGATCATACTTTGGACGCTACGCATGGTGTTGTGATCTAGTCCTTGCACGCTAGGCATGACAGACGCATGTGTCGACACATAAGGCTCTAAAAGTGGGATGACATCTTGTCCACCAGCCAAACCAGAGGCATCGACATTTTGGATTTTTTCAATCACACGACCGTCTGCATCGATACACATGGCTTCAATTTGAATAGCATTAAACTGATAGATTGGCGTAACTTCTTTACCTTTTTTAAAGGGGGAGCTTGCAGGGATTTCTTTAAAGACTTCGGTGCTAGGCAAGGGGATTTGCACTTGCTGGACGTTTTGTGTGGGTGGAATTTGGATGATTAACTTGTCCGCAGGTAGTGTTTGATCGCCTGAAGGCAAGTAACGATAGTAAAGCACTACCTGCTCACCAGGATTGGCTTTAACGGTGACGCTGTTCACCTTGTCTCGATAGAAGGCATTAGGCAAATACAGCTGATTCGGCTTGGGCAGGCGTTGCACATTCAAGCGTTGAATGGCGGATCGATTGGCGTAAGACGTAGGTAGTATTCCCCCAAGCACGCCTAGAATCAAGAGGGCTAAAAACAATGAGCCTAGTTTTTTAGACATAGGATGCGTTCCTTTTTTATTTGATACCATTTAAACGATTGAATAGCGTATAGGTGGTAGGAGCCTAGACTCGCAGATGGGTGAGGTGTACAGAGACGTACATAAGCACATCGAGAACCCGAGCGACAACGAAGACGCCAGACGCTATTTAATCGTTTAATTGGTATGAGATATACTTTTTTATTATATCACATTTTAAGTGGGCATCCCCTAATTTTTAAGATTTGGCATGTGAAAAACCGCCTGTTCTGTAAAGACAGGCGGTTCCATTTTTTATTAAAGTTGACTAAAACTACTCTTCTTCAGCAGGAGGAGACAACTCACCTAGTGAATAGCGTGTAAAGCGACGAATGCTTACCGTACCGCCTAAAGAACCGCTCAAGTCTTCAATCAATTGAGCAATCGTTTTGCTGCTGTCTTTCACGTACGCTTGAGACAATAAAACACGGGTCGCTAAGTTCTTTTCGACACGACCTTCCACGATTTTTCCACGCATGGCTTCAGGCTTTTTCTGAATGTCTTCTTTACCCATTTCAATGCGGATTTCGTTTTCGACTTCTTCAGCAGGCACTTCACTACGAGAAACAAACTCAGGGGCAAAGGCGGCAATTTGCATCGCCATGTCTTTGGTGAAGGTGGTGAAGGTTTCGTTTGAAAGGGCAGACGCATTTTCACAAGCCGTTTCAATCAACACACCAATTTTACCGCCTGCGTGAATATACGCATGAACATAGCCGTTTTCAGACGGCGTGTAACGCACAAAGCGAGCCACTTTCATGTTTTCACGAACAGCGGTAATGACATCGGTAAACAATTCTTTCAAAGGGCGACCATTATAATCGACTTGCATAAAGGCATCGACATCGGCGTAATCTTGAGCGATCACGACTTTTTGAGCCCCTTCAACCAAGCTCAAGAATTTTTCGTTATTGCCCGTGAAATCGGTTTCGCAGTTGACTTCAACCAAAGCCCCAATACCGTTTTCCAAAACAGAAGCGACTTTACCTTCAGCTGCGGCACGAGAGGCTTTCTTTTCAGCGGTGGCGGCTCCCTTTTGGCGGAGGATTTCAACCGCTTTTTGCTTGTCGCCTTCGGCATCAACAAGGGCTTGACGGACATCCATCATGCCTGCCCCAGTTTGTTCACGGAGTTCTTTAATCGATTGCATAGATACAGACATCATAAGTTGTTTTCCTTTATAACTCTTCAATGTAGGGATAATGATCGGGGGGTAAACAAAAGAAGAGGATTTTGACATATGGATGAATGCCAAGACCCTCTTCTTATTATAAACTAAGCGTTTGTTTCTGCGGTGCTTTCTTCAGAAGCAACAGAAGCATTAGCAGAAACTGCTGCTTTAGGGGCTTCTTTCGCAGGAGCTTTATTGGCTTCTTTCGCAACAGCCAACGCATTTTCACGCTCGGTGTTGCCTTCAAGAATGGCATCAGCCAAGCGACCGACAATCAAGCGAATGGATTTCAAGGCATCGTCGTTACCAGGGATGTTGTAATCGCTCAAGGTAGGATCCGCATTGGTATCCACCAAAGAAACAATCGGCACGCCTGCTTTACGAGCTTCAGTCACGGCGTTGAGTTCATGTTTCACATCAACCACAACAACCAAACCAGGTTCGCCACGCATATTTTTCAATCCGCCTAAGCTACGACGTAGCTTAGCAAGCGTACGGTTAACAACCGCCAATTCTTTTTTGTTCATGCGTTCAAAGTGACCGTTTGCTTCAAGCTCTTCCAATTCACGAAGGCGTTGAATACGTCCACGAATAACGGTGGCATTGGTGAGCGTTCCACCCAACCAACGTTTGTTGATGTACAACGCACCCACACGATCGGCTTCTTCAGCGACAATATCAGCGGCTTGTTTTTTAGTGCCGACAAAAACGACTTTCTTGCCTGATGCCGCAACGGCTTTCACCGCTTCATAGGCTTGTTCAAATAAAGGCACGGTTTTCGTCAAATCAATAATGTAAATACCGTTGCGTTTGCCCCAAATATAAGGCTTCATTTTAGGGTTCCAACGCTTGGTTTGGTGACCAAAGTGGACGCCTGCTTCCATCAATTCTTCTAGTGTAATCACTGGCATGGGATGAACTCCATTGTGTTAATAAAGGTAAATAATAATAAGGGTAAGCAAAGGCTTTTAGGGAAGAGGCTTTGTTTTCAATCGTTTACAAACGCCAGAGTTCAGAAACGATTTTCACAATAATAACAAAAAAGGGTTAAAACAAAATCACGCCCTAAAAGCCTTGCGAGCGTTTACGGGTTAGTCGTAAACGTAAGGTAAAATCGCAGCGGCTCTGGCTCGTTTAATCGCTTTGGTGAGACGACGTTGGTAAAACGCACTCACGCCCGTGATACGACGAGGCAAAATTTTGCCACGGTCTGTTAAAAAACGACGCAATAAGTTGGCGTCTTTATAGTCAATATAGTAGATTTTGTTTGCTTGAAAGTAGCAACGCTTTTTGGGACGATCTGCCATCATGGGGAGACGTTCCTTTCCTATTCACTGTGATAAACGGTAGTGCTGTCGTCACAGGCGACTCGGGTACAAGAGACGAAAACCGACTTTTGTAAGCAATACTCTTTCAGTTTAAGCAAAACATACTCACAATGCAAGCGGTCTATTCTGCTTTTTTCTTCTTTTTGAGTTCAAGCCCAAGTATTTTTTGTTGATAGTCTAAATCTTGAATAGACTTTTGAACGTCCAAGTTACCACCTTTTATTTCAGCAGAAATTTTTTCATAATTGGCTTGATTCTGTAAATTGACGGCATCAAGCTTTTTATCCATGGCATCAAACCGTGAATCGATACTCCAAACAAAAACACCCCAGACAAGTCCTATGATTGCAATAAGTATGGCGAAAAAATTAACCCAGTCTTGGACTTTACCCCAATGAAATTTTCTGTTACTGGCATCCAGAATAAATGGGGTTTCACTAGAGCTTTGAGGTTCTTCAGGGTTCACAGATTGCCTTATAGGTCTAACCTTGTTTGGTATTGTGGCTGCGGTGGTATCTTGATTATTCATAACGCACCTTTAATTCTTCTTTCAAGTCTTCACTAAGACAATTAAAGTAGATTTTATTTTTTTGGGTTCGTAATTGTTGAAAATATTCCAGCAATTCCTCTTCTTGAGAAACAGATAAGACAAGATCTTTAGAAATAGATAAATCTAATAATATCCTTTGACCTGTTTCGGTTTGATTTTGTCCAATAGAGACTTGCACGTCATAGGAGTTCTGCTCATCATCGTAAACTTGTGAGTTCAGAGAAAATGACATCGAATGTATTGGCATCCCTTTGGCTTCAAATCCTTTAATATCAGGCGTAAAAAGTGATTGATTAAGCTGAAGGCTTTCGTCTAAATTATAATGAGCTGGTAAGTGATTTAAGCTTCTCACAATGGCTTTTGTAAGTTTTGTGACGGAGATATGTTTTTTTACAACTTCAAAAGAGTCTTGAAAAACTTCTAATAATGTATCGAAACCCTTATACTTCTGTTTGCTTACCCAATTTAAAGAAAAATCATTTTTACCTATAAAATAACAATACTCTTTTGAGATAGCCCATAATTGCAATCGATTAGTAGAGCCTTGAGCTATTTGAGAAGAAGGATTTTCTTCATTGAGATTGATCGTATGTTCAAACTGATAATGCTTAATTTCAGTTTGTTCAAGTTGACGAGGATATTTATTTTGCAAGGCTTTAATAATTTTGGAACAGTCCATTTCAGAAGCCAATGGCTCCCAATGAATAGCGATAATAAGTTCTGTAACGGTAGGGTGATTAGAATGAAGCGTTTCCATAGCGTTTGTTCTCCTACCTCATATTATTACAGGTATATAAGATGTTGACAAGCGTATTTTAAAAGATACTTGGGAGAGAGTAAGCTACCCACATAAGCGGATCGCCTTGCGTAACGCCGAAACCAAAACATCCACATCGGCAAAGGTATTGTAAAAGCTAAAGCTCGCCCGAGCCGTCGCACTTACATTGTAATGCTTCAACAAGGGTTGCACACAGTGATGCCCCGTACGAATGGCGACGCCTTCTAAATCCAAGAGCGTTCCCAAATCTAGCGGATGCACGTCCCCCACCAAAAAGGAAATCACCGCCGCCTTATGAGGGGCTTTGCCGTAAATCCGCAAACCTTCGATACCTTCAAGGGCGTCTGTCGCATACGCCAAAAGCTCTTGCTCATAACGTCCAATACGGTCTAAGCCAATGGCTTGCACATAAGACAAGGACGTGCCTAGCCCGATGACTTGAGCGATCGCAGGCGTGCCTGCTTCAAAACGCCGATGCCCATCCAAAAAAGTGGTTTTGGCGTGTGTCACCACATCAATCATATCGCCCCCACTTTGATACGGACGCATGGTATTCAGGATTTCAGGCTTTGCCCATAAGACGCCCACGCCTGTGGGGGCATAGACCTTATGTCCACTAAAAACGAAAAAATCACAGTCTAAGTCTTGCACATCCACGCTCATGTGAGGCGTCGATTGAGCCCCGTCAATCAGCACTTTAGCTCCCACCGCATGGGCTTGAGCAATCATGGCTTTCACAGGATTCACCGTGCCTAAGGCGTTGGATACATGAATGAGGCTCACGAACTTTGTTTTGTCAGACAGCAAAGCCGCATAGGCGTCTAAATCCAGCACGCCTTCATCGTTCATGGGAATAATCTTCAGCACCGTGCCAAGATCTTTAGAAAGTTCCT
>JBILSS010000098.1:0-8551 GCA_044371965.1 Vampirovibrionales bacterium | reverse complement strand
GACTTTGTTTTTTGGCTGACTTTAAACGACGCATCGGACTTCCTTCGAGTTGGGGGACTTCTGCGTTTATTGTACACCAAAGTCTTTCAGATACCTAAAAAGGGCTTGATTTTCGACACACAAAACTTGCACGTTCTTTTTGTTTGAATTAACATGTTTATGGATTGCACCAATGTAATATAAGGCTATACTTTCATGATGATTTCGACCGTTTCTTCTTTTTCTCCTTCAATGGCGACTGCTCGTGTGGCACCCCCAAGCAAAAACCACGACACACAGCGTAGTGGTATGAAACTTGGATTTCTATTAGCTCCAAACCCTGATCCAGAAGTCCATTTCTCTACGGAAGCGAGCAAAAAAGTAGAGTTTGCTATTCAATCCCTTAATGACCTCTTAAAAAAAGAAATGCCTCCTGATACATTTGGAAAATTCACTGAAAATGAATTAAATCGAGATGCAGAAGGATCCACACGAATTTTGGAAAAGCTAATAGTATCTTCCCATGCCTATGGTCTTAAGTTAAAGACAGTTAGGAAAGCAGAAAAAGTGCTTGCTGATTATAAGGCTCAATATCTTGTACCCGCCAAGAACCCCATAAAGCCAACGGTAAAGGAAATCAATCAAGCCTTAAATACTGGCTTGGTTCAGGCGGGTTTTGTTTTACCCACACCTAAGAAGAAGACAATAGCTCCTAATATTATAACCTTTCCTGTGCAATTCGCTAGCTCACCATCAAGTCCAGATTACAAAAATAATACCCCCTTAATTAAACAGCTAGCTGAATACTTAGGCTGGAAATATCCTTTTGATACCTTTTCAGGAGCAGATATTGAAGAAGAAATACATAGAACAAAAGACCCCAAAGTTTACGCCTATTCCTTAATCCCCCACTTATACCTTGATGAAGGTGAGCATTATAATCCAAATGAAGACCTAGTACGTCCCCAAGTGCCTGATGAAATCGTAAAAGCGGTAGAAAAAGTTGATTGGCTCATCCGTCGTAAAGATGCCTAGTATTTGGCGTCCTACTTGCGAACCTTCTTGTAAAAGCCGAACTGCACAGGCTTAAAGGATTCCACCTCGTCCAAGAGTTCTTGTCTTTCCTTACTCAAGGTGTTGATCTTCGTACGCAAGGCATCGTTTTCGCTCTTGGTGCGAATGAGTTCGACGACCACTTCATCCAAGCCCGCCAAGCGGTCGTCCAACAAACGAGACATCTCGTTTAAAATGTATTCCTTGGAATGCGTAATCGCTTCCACCACGGATGAAATGCCGCTACTGGTGGCATCCACTTCTAAAGGACTCGTTTCATTCAAGCTATAGCTCGGTGTGACTTGCAACGCCGTAGATGTTGCCGTCAACAACTGCACGATTTCAGACAAAGGCTTGCCTTGACGATGCAATTCAATGGCTCGTTTCAGCACGTCTAAATCGGCTTGAGCAAAATGCAATTGCTGGCTAGCCGCGTCCAATTGAGGCGTCAACTTCAACACTTGAGACAAGTTTTTGAGCGTGCTTTCTTGAATCTGAAAGAGTTGGCACACATAAGGCGTGGCGTAAGGATGGCTTTGTGTGGTGTTCAGGGTCGAAGCATTCATGCGAATTTCCTCAAGATAATTTAAAAAATAGACTTGTCATTATTTTACATGGAAAGTCTATAATTGGCTAGCCACTTGTCAAGTCCGTATTTTAACGCTTTAATAAAGGGGCTTATACAATACAAACCCATAAAGGATCTTCTCGATGACAACCCAAATCCAAACATGGCAAGGGCAACGCATGACCCCCCTAAGCTTTAAAGAATCGCTCGGTGATGCCAGCGTGGGAGGCGTTTCGCTCGCCGAACTCGCCAAAACCTACGGCACCGCCCTCTATGTGGTGGACGGCGAAACCTTACGGCAGGCGTGTCGTGACTATCAAGACACGTTGAACCAGCACTACACGGCAGGGCATCAAGTGGTGTTGGCGTGTAAATCGAACTTTAATTTGGGCTTGGCGAAACTCATTGCCAGCGAAGGTTTGGGCTGTGACGTCGTTTCCGCAGGGGAATTGATGACCGCCATTCAAGCAGGCATTTCAGGCGACAAAATCGTCTTTAACGGCAATTTGAAATCCGAAGAAGAAATCGCTTTGGCGATTGATCACAACGTGAGTCGCATTATCCTAGACAATTTCGATGAAATTGAACGCGTTGCCAAAATCGCCAAAGCCAAGGGCGTGAAAGTCAATGTGCTGGCTCGTGTAGCACCAGGGATTGAGTGCCACACGCATGATTACATCAAAACAGGGCAGAATGATTCCAAGTTTGGCTTCCCTCTCGCTCGAGTCGATGAACTCTTGGATGCCGTGTTGAAGCACCCTAACGAGCTTGAGTTCAAGGGTATTCACGGGCATGTGGGATCGCAAATTTTTGAACTGCGTGCGTATCAAGATTTGGTCACGATTTTCTTTACGGAAATGGATCGTATTCGTCAAAAATACGGCATGACCTTGCCTGACTTAGACTTAGGTGGCGGTTGGGGCATTGCTTATACTCATGCGGACACTCCTTTGCCCATTCCTACCTTGATTCAAACCGTGGTGGAAGCCGTTAAAGCATCCGCAGAAGCGTTGGATTATCCACTACCTCGCTTGTTGTTTGAACCTGGGCGAAGCTTGATGGCTCGTGCTGGGGTGACGCTTTACACCGTGGGCGGACGCAAAGAAGTCGAAGGTGCCTTGCCTTATATCTCTGTCGACGGCGGTATGGGCGACAACATCCGTCCAGCCTTGTACCAAGCCGAATACTCGGCGTGCGTGGTAAGTCAATTGGGCAAAGCCGTTGCCACAGAAGCCGTAAGGGTCGTGGGCAAGTACTGCGAAAGTGGAGATGTCGTCTTACGTCACTTTGAAGGGCCTCGCATGGGCAATGGGGATCTCTTGCTGATTTTCGGCACAGGGGCTTACAATTACACGATGGCTTCGACCTATAACCGTATTGGACGCCCTGCCATGGTGCTGGTTGAAAACGGCAAGCACGGCTTGCTGGTGGAGCGTGAATCTGTGCAGGATCTTCTCGCCTTAGACCGTATACCGAGCTGGTTGTAGAGCTTCCGACAAGAAGTCGTGACTTTCTCACATGTTAGTGTTTTAATAAAAAGATGCACACCTTAATAATTTTCATTTAGATTTTGTGAGGTTTCTATGATCGAGTTCACCGAAGTCACCAAACGCTATGGCAACCAAGATGCCTTGCGTGATGTTAATTTCACCATAGATTCAGGCGAATTTGTCTTCTTAGTAGGATCTTCAGGGGCGGGTAAATCCACCATTATGAAGCTGATTTATCGTGAAGAACGTGCCACAGAAGGCATGGTCACGGTGGATGGCATTGATGTTTCCACGCTGAAAGATTCACAAGTGCCACTCTTACGCCGTCGCTTAGGCGTAGTGTTTCAAGATTTCAAATTGTTGCCTCGTCACACCGCTTTTGACAACGTGGCGTATGTCTTACGAGCCTTGGGAACACCGCCGAATGAGGTGCGTCGTCGGGTGATTGGGGCGTTGAAAGTGGTTGGTCTAATCGACAAGGTCGATGCCGTGCCTGAAGAGCTTTCAGGCGGTGAACAACAACGGGTGGGCATTGCAAGAGCCATCGTCAACGGACCGAACTTGGTCATCGCCGATGAACCGACAGGTAACTTGGATCCCCAAAGTTCCGAAGAAATTATGAACTTGTTGCTTCAAATCAATCAACGAGGCACCACCGTGTTAATTAGCACCCACAACTTAGGCTTGGTCGAACAAATGCAAAAGCGAGTGATTGCCATAGAAGCTAGCCAAATCGTGTCGGATGGCGTCTTTCAAAACAGTGAGTTCTAATCGTACAGGCATTTTATAGAATGGAAATCGTTTGAAATGTTTAGTTTGTCTTCTTTTTTTAATGCCTTTGCCAAAGACTTACGCATTGGTCAACGGATTATTATTGAAACCTTTGGCGGATTTCGTCGCAGTGGGTGGATGAATCTTATTATTTTGGTGACGATGACCAGCATCCTCAGTATTTTTGGAGCTTTAACGCTCCTGACGCTTGATTCTCAACACTTGGTGGACAAATGGGGAAGCCAAGTCGCCATAAGCGTGTACCTCAAGGATTCAGCGAACTTGGCGGATATGGAGCCTGATTTAAGGGATCTTCCTCATGTAGTTAAGGCGGAATCCATCCCCAAGGGAGAATCGTGGGAAGTTTACTTGCAGGATCAAGCCGATGTGCCTGATATTCCCAATCCCCTGCCAGACACCGTTCGCCTTGAAATCGATTCGCCCGCAAACGTGCTAAGCATTATTAAGCTTGCAAAAGAAATGCCTGATGTCGAAGAAGTGCGTTACCCTTACGAATTTTTGCAACAAATCCGCCAGTTGGCACAAGGGGTCTCTATTTTCGGGATGCTCTTTACGGTTTTCTTGGGGATTTTGACGCTCTTCATTATTTCAAATACCTTAAGCTTGTTGATTCAAGCACGCCGTCAAGAAATTGAAATTTTACGTATGATGGGGGTTTCTAACTGGTATATTCGGATGCCCTTCTTATTACAAGGGGCCTTATACGGATTGGCTGGAGCCTTGTTTGCCTACACGCCAGTGGCGAGCTTTCAATTCTTTGTACGTAGTGTCTTAAGCTTCTTTCAGTGGGACAGCAGCGGGCAGAACCTGTATTTTGTCGTTGGCTTAATGGTGATTATTGGTACATTGGTTGGAGGAATTGGTGCCACAAATTCGATTAAGAAGTATTTAAACGTTTAAACTCTAAAGAGTAGCTACCTAAATTGTGGAGACTCGTTTAGAATGATGATTGCTTTAGAAACTTTAAACACCAACTTTTTCAATGTCTATCACATGGACACCCAAACCTTGGGGGTGACTTTAACCGTCCGTAGCTTAGAATCTAATAATGGTCAAATGGTCAAAGCTCACATTGTGCAGTTATTAGAAGTTCACAAGCTTAAAAACGTGATGATTGACATTGCCCAAGTCAAAAGTGTCGACAGTTTTGGTTTGGCTTCCGTCATTTCCATATATAAGCACTGTGCCAAACAAGGTGGTAATATCGCTTTAGTCCAGCCGACTTCAGTGATGTTACAATTGTTTGAAGTGACCTGTATTTCAAAAATGATCAACATTTTTGACACGCCTCAAGAAGCGAACGACTTCTTTTCGATTTCTTCTTAAATGAATAAACAACCAGCCTTTATGTTAGAATAAACAATCATATATTGCCCTCTAGTTTAAAAGGAACCCATTATGTCCACGACCCAAACCAACCCTGAAACGCAAGATATTCCTTCAAATATCTACAAAGTCAAAGATCCTTTGACGGCAAAAGTCTTGAAGAATGATGTCATCACCAAAGAAGGTTCGCCCAATGAAGTGCGTCACATTCAAATTGATATAGAAGGTTCCGCCTATCGCTATTTAGACGGTCAAAGTTTAGGCGTTTTACCTGAAGGCACAGATGCTGACGGTAAGGCTCACAAATTGCGTTTGTACTCGATCGCTTCCCCCCACCGTGGCGACGACGGCGAAGGCAAAACCGTGAGCATTTGCGTCAAACGTGTTTTGTTCACCGCTGAAGACGGCACCTTGGTCAAAGGCGTTTGTTCCAACTACTTAGGCGATTTAAAAGTCGGCGATGAATTGCAAGTGACTGGACCTGTCGGCAAATCGTTCTTATTGCCTAGCACGCCGAATGCCAACTTGATTATGGTGGCTACAGGCACAGGGATTGCTCCGTTTCGTGCGTTTTTACAGACTCGTTATGGTGAACGTGTTCAAGAAACAGGGCAAACGCACTTGTTTTTTGGTGCTCAATACAGTAGCGATTACTTGTATGAAGAAGAATTGAAGGCGTTTCAAGCTCAAAACGAAAGCTTTCATTTGCACACGGCGTTTAGTCGTGAACAACAAAATGCGGAAGGTCAACGCCTTTATGTACAACATTTGTTGTTTGAAACTCGCCAAACGATCTTTAACTTATTACAGGACCCTAACACGTATTTCTTCATCTGTGGATTGCGTGGCATGGAAGACGGCATTTTGAAATCCTTAGAGCAAGCGGGTCAAGAACAGGGTGTGGATTGGAACACCTTGTACGAACAGCTTAAGGCTGAAAAACGCTGGCATATTGAAGTGTACTAGATTTTTACCGTCATTGATATTCGATACCCCTCCCTAAAATTAGGGAGGGGTTTTTTAATTGAAATTGTGATTTTTATAGCCGTGTTTAGAGTTTTCTGTACAGTCGGCTATTCTAGGAGCCTAGACTCGCAGATGGGCGAGGTGTACAGAGACGTACATAAGCACATCGAGAACCCGAGCGACAACGAAGACGCCAGACGCTATTTAATCGTTTAATTGGTATAAACTTGGCTATATTACGCTTCGGCGATCTGCTTGTCAAGAGCCGCCTCATCAAGCGGTGTGTACCACCGCACATAGATTTCATCACTGTAAAAGTCAGGCTGTTCCATCACCACTTCATAGCGAGCTTCCAAAAACAAGAGCGACAAAAAGCAAGACACCAAATCCGTTTCCGCCAAATCCGACAAGCTACTTAAGCTCAATTGAGCGTCCTTGTCGGCTTTATCCAAATAAAGCCCCAAGACTTCATGCACCCAATGCACGGTTTCTTCTTGAAATTCGTCGTGAGCCAATGCCGTAATATCTTCGGTGGAAAGATCCGCAAAATCACGCATCCCCACACGACGACGATCGATGCGTTCAATCTTATGCCGAGCCGTCCGCTCTTTTTCAAGGGCTTCGTACTTTTTAAGTTCACTAATCAAGTCGTTCAAGGTCACTTGGCGGATGCGTTTTTGCTTGGCACTACTACGACGTTCCAACACCTCATTCAAGCTTCCGTAACGAGCCTTCACCGCCTGATGCAAACGCAGGCTGATGTCCGCATTAAGCGACGCCACATCAACGGGATTACCGTCTTCGTCGTATTCTTGAAGATCCAACAGGTCGGCATCTTCCAAATAATCTTGCTCAAAGGGGTCAAAACCAGCGAGTAAATCGCTTTTCATGCGAAGTAAAACCGCCAAGTATAGCAACGTTTTGCCTGTCAACCGCATGAAGGCTTGAGCCTTAGCATCAATAACGCCTTCGTTCAGGGCAAGTGTGGACGCTGAACTGGCGTGCAAGGCTTGCTGTTCCAAAACGGCTTCTTCACTCAAGCGTTCCACATAGGCGAGGTATTCATCCGTGACTTTGGCGATGTCCACATTCCACGGATCAATGCTCCCTTTTTTGGCGAGATCCAACAGGATCTCAATCCCTTCAGACGCTTGGGGCAAGGCATCGTTTGTGGGAAGCATTAGGCTTGCGTTCACGAAAATGCCTCCTTATTTTAAGACTTTGGCAGAGCGGGTGCGTCCTGCGGGTCTATTGACGGATTGGGTGAACGGTTGACGGGCGTCATGATGGGAAGCGTCGACTTCTTTAATCGGTGCGTCGAGTTCGTCATGCAGAAGAGGCGTTTGGGACGTATTGGCTTCGTGCGTTTTGCCTTCAAGCATGGCACGCAATTGAATCCCTGTGACCTTTGAAATACCGTTCTTGCGTTGGGTGACGCCGACGGTGCGATCCGAATTTTCAATCATCGGCTTACGCAGGGAAACCACCACAAATTGAGCGTGCTTCGATTCTCGTAAGACCATGTTCGACAACTTCTCCACATTGATGCCATCCAAGTTTTGATCCACCTCATCCAAGGCATAAAACGGAGCAGGCATCGTACGTTGCAAGGCAAACACAAACGCCAAACTGGTGAGCGATTTTTCCCCACCACTCATGGCTTCAATGCGTTGCGTTTTCTTCCCACGAGGGCTGGCTTCGATGGTGAGTCCCCCTTGGAAGGGGTCATCTGGCGACGTGAGAATGAGCTGCCCATAACCGTCCGAAAGTTCGGCATAAATGCTTTGAAATTGCTGATTCACGCTGTCAAACGCCTTCATAAAATACTGGCGTTTCATCGCTTCATAGCCTTCAATACGACTGTTCAGCACTTGGCGTTCGCTTGAAAGGGTCTGCACCTTTTCGTTGAGTTCGTCTTGACGGCGAGTCACCGTGGCAAACTCGTCGATCGCCTTCATGTTCACAGGTTCCATGTCCGCCATTTTACGCTGGAGCTTGGCAATTTTCTGCGTGACTTCGTCCTGCCCTTTGAGGCTATCTTCCTTGAGTTGCTCGTCCAAATCAGGATAGATCTTGAGCAAGGCGTCTTTTAAATCGTCGACTTGTGGGGTAAGTTCTCGCACATGGGCTTGATTGAGAATGATGCCTTCTTCCGCTTCATGCAAGGCACGCTCCACACTCACTTTTTCTTTTTCAAAGCCAATCAACTGTTTTTGAATGACGTCTTGAGCGGTTTTCAGTTCTTTCACACCAGCCCCAAGAGCATCGACTTCGGCTTCAACGGCTTTGTATTGAGCCTTTAGGGTCAAAATATCGGCTTCATGGGTTTGGATTTCGGCACGCCATGCCTTTTGTTGCTGGGCATGTTGAGCTTGAG
>JBILSS010000096.1:0-8656 GCA_044371965.1 Vampirovibrionales bacterium | reverse complement strand
GTGACGGCTCCACTTACGGCGGTGCTTATGGTGGTTCTGGCTACGGCACAGGTGGCAATGGCTTAGACTTGTTGAAACAAGTCTTGCCCAACGGCTTAATGGATCCCAAGAGCTTTTTCAAGAGCAGTCCCTTAATGCGGGGCGGTTTACAAGCCCTCGGTGGATTCTTTAATAGTTAGTTTTTAACGAAAATATCGTGTTTTAAATAATATCCCCTACAGTGTCTATACTTTGTCGCTACGATTATTTTGTTCAGTCATGTAGGTCTATCTACACTTCTTCACAAAATAATCTAGGCTCCTCGTCTAGCCTACTGTACGGAAAACTCTTGAAAACACTATAAAACACAAAGTCGGAATGTTCTATTCCGACTTTCTTGTTATGGATTGGCGGATTAACATATCTATACTAAATCACTAACGCCCGAAATTGTTTCTTAATAAGCCCTTTTCAGATGTAACAAAATATTACAATAAAACAATATTTGTCTGTAGAAGTTTTTTATTAAAAAGTAAGAGAATATTTAGGAATAAATATACTCTTGTCAAAAAGGAAATTAACTTTAAGTAATTAACTTTTAGATATAAAAATTCCTTTGTTTTTAATAGGCAATAATACACAATAAACACGGAGATAAACACCAATGCCCATTTCAATAACACCAATGCCCATTTCAATAACACCAATGCCCATTTCACTAACACCACCTTCGAGTAGTCCTTCACATGGTTTACCCATTGTTCCTGACTGGAGCCCAGCTCCACAGCCAACTCCAACTCCAGTACCAATAACACCACCTCCGACTCCATTAAATCAAAACTTTTGGACGGCTACACGTGCAGCAGGTTTAACGAATGCAGACGGTAGCTTCAACAAAGATGTGTATTTTCATAAGTCTCACATTTCAATGGTAAATAGTCGCGCCCCCCTTCATACTTGGGTAGATATGCGAAATAAATCACTTGATTCTAATTACGCAGAATATACATTCGGTTCTGGGTCAGATCGTTTGATTTTAGACGACAAGACCTCAAATCAAGCTCAAAAACGCATTTTTATGGGGAAAGGACACGACGATGTAACCCATACTGGTACTCAAGGCATAAATCAAGCCCACTTTGACTTGGGTAGTGGCCACGATCGAATCTCAGCACAATCAGCTACTAATGCCCACATTGTGTTAGGTAATGGTAACGATATACTTAACATACGGCATTTAAAAGGTGGTAATCAGATTGAGGGCGGTGCAGGTATTGACACTTACAAACTTGCTAAGTTTACAGGTGACAATTCCATTACTGATACTGAAGGGGCTTCAAAGGTTGACTTTACGGTTACAAAAACCAATGCTCAAGGTCAAGTAATCAATGAAGCGGGCTTCCCAATTAAGGTGGATTTATTTGGTCAATGGTTCTTCACAACGATAGAAGGACGAAATTCTGGAACGCAGCCAGTGCCTGGTAAGGGTGGTCTAAGTGTAAATGACTTTAACTTCACTCTAGGTAAAGAAAAAGGTGACTTCAACTTACTTGACAAAGCAGGAGAAGCCTTGAATTTCAAAACAGGCGATGCGAAAGGTCACAAGATTTCATTCGCTGACGGAAGCATTCAACAAAATCCTACAACAGGCGTTTGGACCAAAACGGTTACAGTCCCACAACCACCTGTGTTGTATGGTGCTGCACTTACCGCTTCTGCTCTTGCCGCTCCTGCATCCGACGTTGTCAAAACTTACGAACTTGATGACAAAGGTGAATGGAAAGAAATTCAAAAGAAAGACTAGTTCTAGCATCTGCAGAAGAATAAAGGCTTTCTAGCTTTAAAGGCATTTAGGGTAAAACCTAAATGCCTTTTCTAAAACAATCCTATTTTTAAGTAATCTATGTGTCAAAAAGACACAGCAGCCTACAAAACGCATTTTTTTTGCTTGATTTTATTTTATGCTTCTGTCACACTAATTTAAATTGGTGTATATTTTACACTCACCTTTAAGGAAATGCGTTTATGCACTTTGATTTGATTCCACAGCTGTTTCGACGACGAAGTACCCCTGCACTCGATTGCTAGGGTCGCTTAATCGTACCCACTAGGACGTTCACGCTAAATTACGGCTTTTACTCACGGCAATAGATGTGCAGGTTCACACCCAACGACAAACGTCGTTAGGTTTCGCGTTGCATACTTTTGTTAAGGAAATCATCAAATGGGATCGCTCTCTTCAGCATTATTTAACCCCGCCGTGGTCGGCACCCTTCACTCGCTTACGCAGGAAGGGGCAGCTAGCTTATTGGTGCGGGACGGCTTGCAGAATTACGGCATTGTGGACGAATCCAAGAAAGAAAACAAAGAACTCGGTAGTGAAATCAGCATGATTATGTGGGGTTCTTGGGTGATCTGGGGGGGTGGAAGCTTCTTGCTGAAAAGCATGTATTTCAACATGCTTAAACCCTTTTTACCTTTTGCTAAAAACGCCGACAATAGCATTCTAAACGTCAAGAAAGGCACGCAACAACTCACGAAAGACAAGGCTCACGCTTATGCCAAAGTGTTAGAAACTCGCTTTGCTGGGAATGCTTCTTTGAGCAAGCAGGCTCAAGCCTTGGCGAAAGACTATACGCAGGTCACTTCGAAAGACGCTCAAACCTTTATGAAGCAGATGAATCGGGCAAAGTTCGTCGGCATACTCTTTGCAGGGGGGATTCCTGCCTTTTTAACAGGCTGGGCATTGCCGAAGCTGGCTCAAGCCCATTCTAAGAAGAAGCTCACTAAAAAAGCCAAAGAATTACACGCCGAAGAAGCCAAACGCAAAGCGATGATGGAATACAGTACTCCTGGTCAAGAAGATTCACCTAAATCACTTGCCTTGCAATGGAAGCAAGCAGGGCTTTCTAAACAACAACGCTTGGCTCCTGTGACTAAGGCTGAAGCCAAGCAGAAAATCGTGCAAGAACGTCTCGGTAGAAGCCCTGAAACCGTAATGCCTCGTAGTGCCTTTGCCAATGCCGTCAATTATCTCAATGAAAATCCGAATATGACGAATCTTTTGCTGGTGGATTCAGCCGTTACAGGTAGCCGAGTCTTAACCGCCGAAGATAATAATGACAAGATTCGTTGGGCGACCTATGAAGCCATTTTCTTGTACATGATGTACCTCGGTTCTGGGCAGGTGAGGGATATGATTCAGCAAGGGGCTATGGAAATCCCTGGGATTCGTCAGCATGCTCAACTCAAGGGCTTGAACTTCAATAGCTTGGCAGTTTTGCACAATTACGCCAAAGCAGGCAAAGACGGTAAAGATATGAAGGTGGCGTTCAATAAAGCGTTGCAGGACTTTGGTATTAGTGAAGCTCAATTAAAAGAGATGCAAGTCGCGTTTCGGACGTATACCGTGCATCATTATTTAATGGATAAAGAAGAAAAAGAAGCGGCTCAAGCCAAGCTCAGCACGTTGATGGAACCCATTGTGGGGAGCATTTCTGAAAAAATGCAAACGTCTAAAACCGCTTATAAGCCTCAAGACAACGTAATTGTGGATCTTCTGATGAGTGAAAACGTCATGCCTGTGCATCAAGAAGGCTTTTTCTCGGCGTTGGAACACGGACGCTTATTTAATCCGCAGGTCTTGGGGATTGATTTGACGCAAGCCATGCCTGCTTTTGATGAAGGGCATGGTGAAAAAGGCGTGGCGAATGTGATTTACCGTCTGTCTCAATTAGCGAAGACGGATGCGAAGGACATTGGGCATCGGGTGAAGGCGTCTTATTTTGGGCATAGTATGGGCATTTTTGCGAGTTTGGGAGCAGGCTTCTTGGTGATGGGTCGTTTGTCGCCGTTGGTGCAAAGTTGGTTGTCTCACAAGGTGACGGGGCAGAATTTGCCCAGCCGTTTGGATATTAACAACTATCCTGTTGAAGACGAGCCTGTCGTCCACAAATATAAGCCCACCGTCTTGGATGCCCACGTTTAATATCGTTTACTTCAACTGATGCCAAACATCGGCGTAGTCTTGGGTTTTGCCGTTAAGCTTAAAGGTGGAACCTTCTTGGGTCATCAAGTCATTGCCACGACCGTCAAAGTTCTGAGCGGTTTTGGTTTCATTCGTTTTGCCCAAGTTGATTTCGCTGATGCCTAAATCCCCAAGGTTTTCGTTTTTAGAATTATAACCAGCGGTTTTCATCGCCAACTGGTATTTCTTCTGAAGCAAAGCAAGATCGTTGGTATCTAAAACCATGTCTTTCTTGCCGTCGATGAGTCCTTCTTGAAAAGCCAACGTTTTTAAGGCATCGAAGCCATTTTTAAAGCCGTCGGCTTTACCGTCGCCGTCTAGATCGGTGTTATTACCGAAGAGATCTTTGCCTGTAGCTCCACCACGAATGGTGAGCGTACCGTCGGCGACGTCGTTGATGTTGTCAACCGTGCCGTCACCGTCGATGTCATATTGGATCATTTTGTCCGACGTTTTAACGCCGTCACCGTTCAGATCGAAGGTGAGGGGGGAGATGTTGCGATTTTGAGCAATCATCTCCCTCGCAACGTCTCCCATCAGCCCCTCCACCCCCACAAAGTGAATAGCTCCTATAGTAGCAATACCCAATTCACTAATTTTTTTTCGAATAGCTTCTGCAGATGGTTGTCCCCCGAGTTCTTTAACTAACTGAGCAAAAAAAAGATCAAAGGCCATATTGCCTTTTTTTTCATTCTCCACTCCTTTAATAAGACTCTTACCACCCAAAAAACTACCAATGTTTCCAAAGGCTTCTGCTTTAGTTGCTGCTATTGGCCTTTTACGAGTATCTTGAATGGGCTGTTTTTCAACGTCCTTAGGTTTTTTTTCTTCTCTTTCTTCTATCAATTTATCCAAAATAAGGTTAAGGTTAATAATTTGCTGAATGTTGGTAATGTTATTGACGTTATTAGAAACATTGTTAACATTATTTACATTGTTTACGTTATTCGTCGTCGTCGTGGGCTTAGGTGTTGCTGGCTTTGTTGCCACCACAGGTAAGCTGGTGTCTGGCGTCGTGGGTGGTGTGGTCGGTGTGCTAATGGGAATGGCGGTGGTACTGCCACCAGCGACCAAAGGCAAGTCGGTATCTACAGGCGGCGTGGCAGGTTTTACTGGATTAGCAGGAAGGCTAGGCAACACACCAGATCTACTACTACTTTGACTCAAAAGCAAGGCAAATAAGAAGGCGGTGCTGTCGGCGGTTGCCACAGGTGGTGTGGCGATCGGTTTAACAGGGCTAGGCGATACGAATTTCTTGCCATAATCCGCGGGATTCAATTTAGGGTAAGAGCTTGCCGAGTTGCTAAAAATAGACTGCGTTTGGGCTTGACCGTAGCGTTGCCCTTGCATCCCTTGCATCATTTTCATCATTTGAAATAGGATTTTGAACATGGATTGCATATCCATTTTAGGCATCGTGCTACTGGGCTTATACCCTTGCGATGCAGGTGGAGTCGTAGACGACCGTTGTTGTTGTCCGAACATTCCCGCTTGTTGCCAATAGCCATTGACGTTATTATTAATCGATACCATGTATTTATTCCCCTATATGTTCCCTAAAAAAAATCAAATGCTCTGTAACAATAAAGTCTTTTTCAAACACGAAATTGTGAAAGGGTTACACTTTGTTACATCTATGCTATAATTAGAACTATGGAAACACCGAACTTACGAATTGGACTAGGTAGCGATTTACATCGCCTTAAAGAAAACTTACCCCTTAACTTAGGGGGACTTCGTATTGAATCCACTTTGGGATGCGAAGCCCATTCAGACGGCGATGCCCTGTTGCACGCCCTCATCGATGCCCTCTTAGGAGCGACTCACCTTGGTGATATTGGCGAACATTTTCCGCCGAACGATCCGAAATGGAAGAATGCCGCTAGTAAAGATATGCTGGCTGCGGTTTTGTTGTTGATTGAAGAAAAATATCCCCACTTTTATGTGGTGAATGTCGATGCTGTGATACAACTCGAATCTCCCAAATTGCTGGGGTATCGCCATGCGATGCAGGCGAACATCGCACATTTGCTGGGTATGGATGTGGAACGCATTAGCGTAAAAGCCAAAACAGGCGAAGGGCTTGCCCCCATAGGTACGCATGAAGCCATCGCCACGCAGGTCGTTATTTTGTGTGACTTGGGCTAGTTTTAAAACAGTCGTAGATCATCTGAATGATGTAGATTTGTGACAATGTTCAGATAAGGCTTTCCAAGTTTGACGGATTCTTCTATACTATAATATCCACTAGATAAAACGGTCGATGGTCTCTTCGTTGTCGCTACGATTTTTTTGTTCCGTTATGTACGTCTATGTACACGCCCTCACAAAAAAATCTAGGCTCCTAGAATAGCCTCCGCCTGTTTCATCTATCGAACACTATATGGATATGATTTTGTCTCTGCTTGAGGAAACCGAATGCCTGCTTCACGCCCCACACGCCATAGCCCATTTGCCGAACGTCGTTCTGAAGCGATGAATGCGTCTGATGCCAATCGCTTTTACACGGTTCCTCCAGCGTCTTTAAAGGGGCATTCCACTAAAAACGATCGTAATTTCTTACATGGTGAAAATCCCTTTATGCCGTCGAAACCAAAGCGTTTAAGCCCACTTCAAGCCCGTCACAAGGCAAAAAACACAAAACAAGTGCAACGTTTAAGTATGCTCACACTTCTTTTGATCGGCTTAAGCGTTGGCATGTGGATGCTGGGTGGTATGCTCGTCCACGCCGTGCAAGACCAATTTATTTCACCCAAGCAAGATGGCATAAGTGTCGTAGAACAGCCTTTAGAAAGCCTTTTTCCCCATCAAAGTAGTCAGCTCATCAATCGAGGCGTTTCTGTAGCAGGGATTCCCCATGAACTCAAGTGGAATAGTCCTACACCGTTGACGCCGTTAATGCGTCCTGCGTTGCTGGAAACCCAACGAAACGAAACACTACAGAGTGTGGTAGACAAGCTAAGTGCTAGCATTGAACCAAATTTGCGTCCCCATGTCTTGGTCTTGGACGGTCAAAGCTTGCAATTTGCAGGAAAACGCATGGAAGATGCCGTGCCTTCTGCCAGTGTAATCAAATTGCCTCTTTTATATTTGTACGCCTTGCATCTCAATAGTGGAGCCTTAACGAACGACACGCCTGCTTATTTTGACGAGCATCACATGGTGTCAGGTTCAGGCGATTGGCAATTTTTGGGGACGAAAAAATTTTACACAGCATTTCAAACCGCTGAAGCCATGATTCAAAATAGCGACAATTCCGCCACGGAACTGATGACCAGCCTATTAGGTGGAAAAGATGAAGTCAACCAACAATTGAAAGACTTGGGCTTGCAACACACGGCGTTGCGAAATATTTTGCCTGATGTAGAAGGCTATAACACCATTTCCGTTTATGACATGGTGACCTTACTTTTCAACCTAAAAGAACAGACGCTCTTCAGCACGGAAACCAAGTCCACCGCCATGGAAATTTTAGAAGGCACCCGTAACCGTCGATTGATTCCAGCCTTACTTCCTGCTGAAACCTTGGTGGCTCACAAAACAGGGGATATTGGCAAAAGTCTAGGTGAAACAGCGTTGGTGTACTTGCCTGACGGACGCTATTATTATCTATCCGTCATGGTGGAGCGTCCCCATAATCATGGAGCCGCCAAAGATTACATCCAGCGTTTGTCAAAAGGTATTTGGGACTATTATATCGCTCAAACGCCTGAATCTTATGTGAACCATCCCATGCGAGCTAAAGCCACAGAGGCTAGTTCTGTTTCTCCCACGCCTTCGGATGCCGAGATTTTCTAAGCCAATTCCGATGAATCAGGCGAAAAAGTAATTAAGTGCGATGAACTCGCTTCTGTTTTTACTTTTTGAATGCTATCGTTTTCTTCAAGTACAGGTCGCAATTCTAAGACCAACGAATCCGTCAATTCGGTCGTTTCAAGCGTATTAATCCACGATTCACTCACGCTCATCACGTCTTGAGGCGACACCAAGACCACGACGTAAACCAGCACAATGCTCGCCAATAAAAAGCGTGTGCCTTCAACCACCTGTTCCCCGATTTGATGCAGTGGAGATTTATAAGGTTTATGAGCTTTAGAAGCTAAGCGTTTAGCAGGTGTGGTCATCTCTTTAATCTCATTTCACGTTAGGTGTGTACGGCTAGATCGTCCATAATGAGCATCGGTAAAAGGAGTCATCTTCTACAGGTTGTTTTACATTTCGTTACAATGGGAGTAGAGTTTCATTTTCTTGCAAGGCATTGGCAAACGCCAAGTGCGACGCATGCCCTGCATAAAATGCCACAAAGGTACCTTGCACTTGAGCCAACGAGATTTCTGAAAGATAGAAATCCCCGAGAAAATCGAGCATTTTATGAAATAACGGCTCGTTTTTGAGTCTCAATGGCGTGGTATAGGTTTCGTTGTCTTCGTTAAGTCCCAAGGTATTCTCTAAACTTACACCTTTAGCAAGCCCTTGTTCCAACATGGTAGGCAATTCGGCGGTTTCTCCAAAGGTGCGAGCCTGTAATAAGGCACGGGCTTCGGCTTCGCTACGATCTTTGAAGTCCCAATACGCCCACTGGTGACGCAAGTCCTTATGCGGATAGTCCAACACATAACCCAACTTCAAACTTTCAGAAGGCAAGGCATA
>JBILSS010000095.1:0-8676 GCA_044371965.1 Vampirovibrionales bacterium | reverse complement strand
GTACAGTAGGCTATTCTAGGAGCCTAGACTCGCAGATGTGTGAAGTGTACAAAGACGTACATAAGCACATCGAGAATCGTAGCGACAACGAAGAGACACTGTACAGAAAATTATAAACTTGGCTATATGTGAAGGATCTCCCAAAAAACACAGGGTGGATGTTTCCCCTTATGGAATCTCTACAGATTGCCACGCTACGCTCGGAATGACGGTGTCTTTCCCTGTGTCTTGTGTTTGTCATGATAGATTTAGCAAGGTATAATAGTCGTTATTATGTAGATGAGACCTTACCTTTGAATACGACAACCCCAAACACCCTAAAACAAAAGCTCCAAGACTATTTCATTGGCGTGAACGGCACGCTTATTTTGGCGTTTGTTGGATGCTGGCTTGGCGGTGTCTTCGACGGGTTAGATTCTTCGCTCATGCACATCACCATGCCCCTTGCCCTGCGTGATCTAACAGGGCAAGAACCGAAAGCCGTCGCCCACTTGGGTAGCTATATTACCGCCATTTTTCTTATTGGGTGGACACTAGGGGGCATCCTGTTCGGCTACATCGGCGACAAGTTTGGTCGCGTCAAAGCCATGATGGGATCAATTTTACTGTATTCTATCTTCACAGGCTTGGGGGGGCTGGCTCCTAATTGGGAGCTTTTGGCGTTTTTTCGCTTCTTAACAGGCTTAGGCATCGGCGGAGAATTGGTCAGTATCACGACGTTTTTGTCTGAAGTTTGGCCTGAAAAAAGCCGTTCCTTTGCGGTCGCCATGCTCATTAGCAGTTACCAAATCGGGCAGATGCTCTCAGGCGTTCTTAATTACTTTGTGCAAGATTGGCGACACGCCTTCTTTTTCGGTGCCTTACCCGCCCTGCTCATCTTCTTTTTAAGACGCAACCTTGGTGAAAGCGAAAAATGGATGGACGATCAACTCACACAAGCCGAAGCTCAACAAGAAAAAACGTCCTTGTGGAAGCTTTTGTTTGATGTTGAAAACCGTCGTAATTTGTGGGTGGGAGGCGTTTCTTTTGCGGCGTACCTTACCGTGTTTTGGGCCGCCTTGGCGTGGTTACCTTCTTGGGTGGACAGCCTTCCCAATCGCCCAGACGATGCCCGTGCCATTCAAGTGATGAGTCAAGGCATTTTCGCCATTGTAGGATGCACCTGTGCAGGATTTTTCACCCATACTTTAGGACGAAAAGCCTCTATTTTCTTGGGGAGCTTAGGTATTCTTATTTCTTCACTCGTCTTATTCTTAGGCTTTAAAAGTTTTCACCCTGCCTTGTACTGGGTGGGCGGAGCCTTTGGATTCTTTCACGGCTTAACGCAATCGTCGTTTTATGTGTACATCCCCGAATTGTTCCCCACTCGCATTCGGATGTCCGCCGTGGGCTTTTGCTTCAACGTAGGGCGAGTCTTCACCGCTCTTGCCGTTTTAATGGTGGGGGTTTTGGTACAAACCTTAGGGGGATTCGCTCAATCCGCCACCGTGTTTAGCTTGTTTACCTTGATTATTATGGCAACGCTGTTCTTTGGTGAAGAGACCAAAGGAAAAGTCTTACAGTAATACCAATTCTTATTTTGAATAGCGTCTGGTGTCTTCGTTGTCGCTACGATTCTCGATGTGCTTATGTACGTCTTTGTACACCTCACACATCTGCGAGTCTAGGCTCCTAGAATCCACATATACGCTATTTAAACTAAGAAATGGTATAAAGCTAGAATAAGCGGAAGGGCTTACGACTCTCTTCTTTCAAGAACAAAATACTTTCCACATCTTCAGGGGTTAAAAGCTCTAAGCGAATGAGGATGTCCGCAATTTTAGCACGTTCCCCCATGGCGGATTCAATATATTGCTGGGTCTGAAGAGCCAACTCCATTTGGGCTTGATCCACACGCGCAATAAATACGAGGTATTCCCCAATACGAATTTCATCACCCAAAAAGCGAATGGATGCTTCCAACACTTTAGAATGAGGGGGCTTAATATATTGCTGACGCAAAGCAGCAATAAACAAATGGCACGCATTTTGTAGCGACCATTCATATCTCGCACACATCATCGCCACGTTGTCACTGTGACGAACGGCATCCAAGAGTAAGACCATGTCGCCATGTTCGTTTAATGAAAGGGTACGCAAGGCTTCTTGTCCACGCTCACTTAAAGTAGGCTTCCACAATTGCAAGAAGTCTTCACGACTAATAGAACTTAAACGATGAATACCCCCATCTTTTTCAAGGTAGCTTTTCAAATCCGTGTAAATAACCTGCTGAACCCACAAAGGCAAGTTCGCCATTTCTGAAAGTACCAAACCTAGCTTATTGGCTCGGGCTTGGGCTTCAGGGGAATTGTAGTTCATTTGTTGCTTGGCTTTGGCTTCCGCAGATGTCGCAGCATGAGAAGCGGGCAAAACGCCTTCCACCTTAATTCGACCGCTTGGGGAGCTTTCTCCGTGAAGGGTATTTGGTGAAAGTGACGCTTTCGCTTGTGTTTGGAAGTCGGACATAAGAAGGCATCCTTATTGGTCAAGAAAAAATCTAAGCATTTGTATAAAAGATATGTTCAGTATAAAAGATAAGGTCGTGGACTTTCTTTCTTTTAGCTCAAGAATCCTTTATTGAATTGATAGCGACTTGTGATAAAGAAAGCTTTCGAAAGTCTAAAAAGATTGCTTCATACCATTTAAACGATTGAATAGCGTATAGGTGGATTCTAGGAGCCTAGACTCGCAGATGGGTGAGGTGTACAGAGACGTACATAAGCACATCGAGAATCGTCGCGACAACGAAGACGCCAGACGCTATTTAATCGTTTAATTGGTATCACATGCGTTCGCAATAACGATTTCTACTTTTTTCCTTGAACAGAGGGGGTAAATCTATGGCTTCGTGATATAATAATGGTCTACATAAAGGATGCCCCCATGCCTAAATCTTCTCTTAAAATCGGACTCTTCTTCCTGCTCGCACTCGGACTACTGGGTATTTACGGCAGTCGCTTTTTTCAAGGACAATCTAGTAGCTTGTCAGCTCAGGCGACCGAAGCATCTGTTGAAGCGTCTGCCCAAGACGACCACGAGACGGAAGCTTCCGCTGATTTAATCCGTGTGGGCTTGAGCAATGACGATATGTCCGAACAAAGCATGGCAAGTAGCATCCTTTCTGCGGACGACGCCTTTCAGTTATATGCCCATGAAAACGACGCACCTTTAGCCCGCTTTGCAGCAGGCGATGCCTTGGCGTTCAACGTCCAAGCAGGTCGTCTTCAAGTCACCGTTCGTCGAGTGGGGGAAGCGGGTTTTAAGCCCTTATCGCTTGCCAAACCTGCGGTCATTCTGGAAGAAGCGTGGCTTAAACCTGTAGACAAAAACGATTTCTTGAAGGTGTTAAACCTTCAACGGCACGGCAAAACGCCAAGCTATCGTGGGGTTTTACAAGTGAAGACGCTGTCCGCCAAATCGTCTCAACTCCAGTTGATTAACCAATTGCCGATGCAAGATTACTTGCGAGCCGTGGTGCCGAATGAATTACCGATTCGCTTTGGGATAGAAGCGGTGAAAGCTCAAGCGGTGGCGGCTCGTAATTATGCGGTGCGTCCACGAGAAAAAAGCTGGCACGACTTCGATATTTGCGACAGTCAATTGTGCCAAGCGTATTACGGTCAACAAACCGAAACGCTTGCGACAGACGACATGCTTGAAAAAACCGCAGGGCAAGTCCTGCTTTGCGGTGAAGACGTAGCCTTGACGCTCTATAGCTCGTCTCACGGAGGGGTCAGCACGAACTATCACAACGCTTTTAGTGATGTGACAACGCAAGCCTTTCCTGCCCCGATTTTACCTTACTTGCGGAGCGTGCAAGACGATGCCAGCATCAAGACTCGCTACCCCAATCTCAGTGAGGAATCCACGTTTTTGGCGTATTTAAAGGATGCTTCCCTACCCAGTTACGACAAGAAATCGCCTCATTTTCGATGGAAGCAACAGGTCACTTACGCTCAACTCACAGAAAATGTGCATCGTAATTTGCCTAATTTGTTGAAGCGATCCTACACGGCTCGTTGGATTGAAACCTCTGCCAGCGTGACGAAAGACATCGGCAAAGTCTTGCGATTGGAGCCGTTGGAGCGTGATGAATCAGGCAAGCTCATGCGTTTGAAGGTGCATACCAGCACAAGCACTATTATCGCCACCAAAGAGTTTGTAATCCGAAGTTTGCTACGCACGCCAAACAAGCTATTTCTTTCGGCGAGCATTGCGTTTGAGCCGTGGCGAAATGAAGCAGGCGATGTGATTGGCGTAACGATTTACGGCACGGGTTTTGGTCACGGTGTGGGCATGAGCCAATTTGGTGCCAGTGGCATGAACGATCTGGGGTTTGTGTATCCGCAGATTTTGGCACACTATTATGCCAGCACCGAATTGGCGAGCCTTCCTTTGACCCTTAAGCCTTCGACACCCCAGCGTCAGGATGTTCACGGGGTGGCGGGGCATCGGGTTTTATTGCATGTGAAGCCCTTGAAGGATGGCAAAATCGACACGCCCTTTGTGGTTCGGATCAACGACGTAAGCTTGCGGATGTTACCCTTTCACAGTCCGCATCGGGTCTTTGACGTGACGCATTATGTACAAGGGGATGCGTTGAACACCTTGCACTGGCCTGCTTACGGCGATGTCAAGGTGTGGTTGAGTTTTCCAAAGGCTTGAAACATTAGCACGCCCTGCTCGAAACCTTGCCGTCAACGCAAAAGCAAGATTCGACGTTCCATACTTCATGTTGTAGAAGCGTTGATTATGGTGTTTCAAAGTTTTTTGAATTAGCTCTATATATTGAAACAAATTCGTTACAAAAGCCTCGTGAAATCGTGGGTTTTCTGCACGATTGGCTACTAGAAAACTCTTGAAATCTTTGTTAAGCTAAGAACATAAGCAAACAAACCCAACGACACCCAGCCCCCCTTTTTTAACTAACCCACTGCCTCTCTTGCTCTGTTTTTTTAATCAATTTTGGACGTTTCACATTCATAAAAGAAAGGAATCCCCCCGATGACCGCTGACTTTGCCGTGCCTGATTTTTCTGAAGTCCCTAGCTCCTTCGGCTTAAGCCAAGACGAGGAAAAAACTTTTGTCGAAAGCGTTTTAGACGACATCAAAACCCGACGTGAACTTAGAAAAGACAAAGAAAACACATGGAAAGCCTGCTGGAAATCGTATCACACGGAAATAACCAGCACGTCCACCAAGCAACAAGCGGATCGTAACCAAGTCGCCCGCCCCATTATTTTTCAAGCCGTTGAAAACCTCCATAATACGGTAATGAGTCAACTCTTCCCCAAATCAGGACGCTTCTTCCATGTGTTTGGGCAAGGGCAAGCGGATCAAGAAGACGCCAGCCGTCTGGAAACCCTGTTGCATCACAAGCTCGCAACGCAAGATTTCCAATCCGCTTTTGGACTCTTTTTAAAGCAGTTGCTCGTTACAGGCAATAGCGTGATGATGATGCCTTGGCATTACGAACACGGCAAACGTTTACGTCAAGTTCCCATAAAACGCTTGGGCTTGACGGTGGGTTACAGCAACGAAGTGCAGGATGTCCTGCTTGAGCAGGGGCCTCGCTTTGACGTGCTGAACATTCAAGATGTTTACATCGACGAAACACTGAAAAATTGGCGAGAAGGCACGCTCATTCGACGCATCCCCAAACGCATGAGCCAAGTCTTGCAGGAGCCTCGCTACTTAAACACGGACGAGGTCGCTGTTCAGTTAAAAGATCTCACGAAAGACGACCCCAAACTAAGCAAGCTTCCTGCGGCAGAACAACCCCTCACCCTGCTTGAAGTATGGGGCGACCTATGGATTAACGGACGTTCTTATGAAGATTACGTCGCTGTGGTGGTGGAAGAAACAGGCACGCTCATTCGTTTTGAGCCTCATGGGCTTGAAGCAGGGCAGGCTCCCTTTGTCTTTGCCAGCCTGATTCCTGTGCCGCATGAAGGCTACGGCATCGGGGCGGTGGAAAAGTCGCTGGGGCTTCAACATGCCATTAACACGCTGACCAATCAAAAGCTCGATATTCTAAACTTGTGCATCAATTCGCCATTTACTTACTTGCTCAACGACGATGTGTTTGATCCGCTTTCGATGGAGTATCGCCCTGGTGCCTTGATCCCTGTCAAAGATCACGACACCTTGCGTCCGTTACCGTTGGTGGCTCAGAATATCAATCTGGCGTTTCAAGAAATTGAAGACCTGAAAATTGAAGTCATGGAAACAAGTGGATCCCTGCGTTTGATGACGGGAGCCTTAGAAGGCAGCAATAACAAGCCTCGAACAGCAACTGAAGTAAATACCATCACAGAAAATGCCCATCGCAAGTACGACGGCATGTTGATGCAACTTGAACAAGACTGCCTAGAGCCTATGTTGCAATTGGTTTACGAACTTTCCAAACAATTTTGGATTTATCCTGAAGAGTTTCGCTTTTTCGAGTCGGGCAGTCCTATGCCTCGGTATGAATCGGTAAACCCTGATGTGTTTCAGCGTTCGTGTTGCGATATTCGAGTGCTGGGCAGTCGTGGGCAGTTGAAAGAAGAGCAGGAGCTGGAAAGTATTTTGTTCTTTTTGAAAACCATGCAAACCTTGCCTGAACTATTGCCACGACTCAATATGGATGCCATCGTCAAGCGAATCATTCGGAACCTTGGCTTTAAGGACGAGGAGCTGTTGCGTCCTGCGGATGAAACGACAGGGTAGCTCCTGTCCCCTCTCCTTGAGGAGAGGGTTAGGGAGAGGGGGGGATTTTAAGCCCCTGCCGTTACATCTACTCCCCACCCCAGCCCTCCCCTTAAAGGGGAGGGAGTAAGAAACATGTATCACCCCAAAAAGAAAAGGAGACCCCCATGACCCCCAACGACCCAACGCCTGTTGATGTTTCGACACTCACAAGCACACCGAAGCCTGAAACGCCGAAGCCATCCCCCAAAGATGACCTCATCGCCTTTCAAAAAGACCCCGTCGCCTTCGTGCGAAATGAAATCGATCAAGCCATTAAAGCCCACCTGCTCGTGGCTAACGAAGGCGGTCAAGCCCAAGTCGCCATGCAAGCCTTCATCCAACAACACCCCGATGCACAACCTGTGATGAATTACATCCTCGATGAAGTGGCTCGCCTCATCGACAGTGACGACGACGGCGTGCTGGCTCCGTGGACGGATCTCTTCAACCAAGCCCTAGAAAACGTGGTCACCAAGTTTCACGGTAACTTGAAAAGCTCTACTCCCACAAAAGCCCCCAAAGAACCGATGAATCCTGTTTTGGAACAAGGCAAATTGCCCACCAAAAGCGTTTCGCCACGTTCCTTTACACGAGACGAAATCGGGCGTATGTCCCCACAAGAATACCTCGCCAATGAAGCCAGTATTCGCCTAGCTTTTAAGGAGGGTCGCATTAAGTAACCGTATTTACCCCCTCCCCTTTAAGGGGAGGGTAGGGGTGGGGAGTAGATGTCCACAAGGGTTTCTTGAAATCCCCCCCTCTCCCTAACTCTCTCCTCAAGGAGAGGGAATAAAATCATCAATCAAACAAAAAAGGAGAAAACATCATGGCGTATGACAATTTTGTTCCCGAAATTTGGAGCCAAACCATCCTCAAAAGCTTCAACAAAAATAGCGTCATTGCAGGACTCGTCAATCGTGATTACGAAGGCGAAATTAAAAAATCGGGCGATGTCGTCCACATTCGTTCTTACGGCAACGTCACCGTACGTGATTACACACGAGGCACCGCCATTACTTACGAAACCTTGACCGATCCCAAGCAAATGTTGACCATTAACCAGCAAAAATACTTCGCCTTTCGTGTCGACGACCTAGACATGGCTCAAGCGGATATTCCTGTAATCGAAGGTTACACGCAACAAGCGGCGATCGCCGTTCGTGACGCCGTCGATGCCTACTTGTATCAACATTACTTGGAAATCCCCACCGCCAACATCATCGGCGGGGCTTCTACCACCATTGCCATTACCAAGACGAACATCTACGACAACATCACCTTGATGGCGGAAGCCTTGGACAGTCAAAACGTCCCACAAGAAGACCGTGTCTTGATTGTGAACCCTCGTTTTAAACGCCTATTGCTTCAAAGTGATGCCTTTACACGTGCCACAGGCATGGGCGATCAAGCCATTCAAAACGGCTTTTTGGGTAACGTCGCTGGATTCAAAATCTATGTGTCCACCAACGTACCGACGCTTTCAGGTGATGTCGTGCCGATTCTCGCCTTCCACAAGGATTTCATCACCCTTGCGTCGCAAGTCAGCAATGTGGAAAATGTTCGCCCCACCGATATGTTTGCCAATGCCGTACGAGGCTTGTATCTCTTCGGATCTAAGGTCGTGCGTCCTGATGCAGGCTCGTGGTTGCGTTGCACGATGGCTTAGGTTTAAGGATTCCTCGTTCCCTTCTTTAGCTGGTCGGTCGTCAGAGACCTTTGCTCCGCCAAAGGTCTCCGACACCTCTAAAGGCGGTTTAAGGGGGGACGGGGAAGGACGCATTGCGTTTCTCCTCCCCTTCGTCCCCCCTTAAAAATCCCCCCTTCAAGTCGAAAAAGTTAAAACTTTTTCTCTTGGGAAAGAAAACCGTTGGTTTCCTCTCCCAACCTCTCCTTCCTAAAGGTGAA
>JBILSS010000094.1:0-8739 GCA_044371965.1 Vampirovibrionales bacterium | reverse complement strand
CCGAAGGCGACGCCTTTTCGCAATGGACGCTTTCGGTGGACGAAGATCGTTGGCAGCAAGTCATGGTGAACTTGCTTGAAAATGCGGCAAAATACCGTCGGGATGACGATGATGCCATTCACGTTTCCTTTGAAGTTCGTGAAGAATTGTTAAGCATCCATATTTCAAACCCGAGTGATGAAATTAGTGACGCTCAACTCAAGCAACTCTTCGAAAAATTTCATCGTTTAGACGACGGCTTAACCCGTCGTAGTCGTGGCAGTGGGCTAGGTTTGTTTATCGCCAAAGCCTTGACCGAAGCCATGGAAGGGACTTTGGATTTGTCTTACGGCGACGGCATCTTTACGGCGACGGTGTGTTTTTCGTTACAATAGGAAGTCTAACGGTATTTATACCAATTAAACAATTAAATAGCGTAAAAATTTCTCTGTAGGGGTGCGATTTATCGCACCCTTTTCACCATTATAAGGCGGGCGTGATAAATCACGCCCCTACATTTAACACGCTATTTAATCGTTTAATTGGTATTATAGCTAAGTTTAGAGTTTTCTGTACAGTAGGCTATTCTAGGAGCCTAGATTTTTTTGTGAGGGCGTGTACACAGACGTACATAACCAAACAAAAAAATCGTAGCGACAACGAAGAGACCATAGACCGTTTTATATAGCGGATACTCTATCCTTAGTTTAATGTAGCTTGATTTGGTACAGGCTTGGCAAGGGTGAGAAAATTTGCTAAAGTATCCATAGATAGGGAAGGTCTGTTTTTTGTATCAAAAAACATTGCCTTAGGGATAGAGAAACGATCAACGTTGAATGAAGGATAACACCCCATGGGGAAATCACATACGAACCACGCCCATTTTCAAGACGACTACGCCCTTCGCCACAAAAAAGCAGAAGGCACGGAACACACCAAAAGAAAGGCTCGGAACTCCACGAAGCAGTGGGAATCCTTGGTTGAAGAAGACTTGGATGCCATCATAGACGAAGACGCTTACCCCTCTTCAGGCGAGTACTTCTTAGGCGACGTTCAATAAAGGGATGATTTAGCCGATGAGACCATCGCCCAGGTCAATTTCGCTCGACTTCATCACCAAGGCTTGGTAAATGACCTTCTCATCGTCGTAGCTGTTGAGTTCTGTACCGAAGGGATCCGCCTTGCGACGTTCACGCTGGCTGTCCATCAAGCGTTTAGCGAGATCAGCAATTTGAAGCACGAGTTCATAGCGGTTGTCGACTTGTTCATTTAAATCACTGGCGATATTGGTGTGCATGACGGACATAAAAAGAACTCCATTCTAATTGTATAGACTTGTTTCTATTTTATGATGCCATAAAAATAAAGAATCGACAAGCGTTTTGTTTTTTGGTTCTGTTCCCTCTCCTTGAGGAGAGGGCTAGGGAGAGGGGGGGATTTTCAGAATCCGGCGTTACATCTACTCCCCACCCCAACCCTCCCCTTAAAGGGGAGGAGGAAGAAAGCTTTATAGTAAGCAGTTTAAGCTTTAAGGTGTGGCTTCCAGCAAGTGAGCGTTCATCTTACCCAAGCCGTAAGCTCTCACTTGGTTACGACCCCCTCGCTTCGATTCATAAAGCCCCAAATCCGCTTCTTCAAACAGGGTACTCGCATCATGCCGACCTGGGTCAAATTGCGTGATCCCTGAACTAATCGTCATACGCAAGGGCTTGCCTGACGCCACAAAGATGTGATCCTGCACCAAGCGACGCAACCTGTCTAACAACGCCAAAGCTTCTAAACAGCGGGTTTCGGGTAGAATCAACGCAAACTCTTCGCCTCCGTAACGAGCCACCACATCGACATCCCGAAGGTTGTGCCGTAAGACTTTCGCCAACTCCACCAGCACGTCATCGCCAGCCTTATGCCCATATACGTCGTTAATTTGCTTGAAGTGGTCAATATCGAGCAGGGCAACCGAAAGGGGGGAACCTGTTCGGCGGCTGCGAGAAATCTCTCGCAACATCACGCTAGTCAGGCTTCGACGGTTCATCAAGCCTGTCAGGGCATCTTTACTGGCGGAATCTTTTTCCACATGTAAGGCACGGTTTAGATTGAGGATGTGATCTTCATAACGCTTAATGCACACAATTAGGTACACAAACGCCAAGCTTTTAAGCAACGCTCCACCAAGGTTAATCCACATATTTTGCTTTAGAATCAAGGCATTAATGTAATGCACAGGTTCAGGCAGGAAAACCGCCAAGTTAATCAAGGCAACGCCAAAAGAAGCTCCCCACACCCATTTGTAAGGCGATTGAACCATCGGCAGATGCCCCAACATCATCAAAATCGGTAGGCTGTACCACATTAAGCTCGCATGATGTTGCGAAATCATTAAAGCGGAAATCGCTAGAATACTTAAGGGAAAAAAGCTATAGATCGTCCACTTCAGCCACGACCGCAGGGGGGGCATGAAGATAAACAGCGTATACAAGACGGCAATCGCCAGCGTCATTTGCTCAATTTGGAAGGTGAAGCTGGTGCCAATGGTGGTGGCACCCATGTGATGGTTCTGCACGACCATGCACACGACTTCATAAAGCGAGCTTAAGCAGGTAAGCCCCAACAACGGGTAGAGCTTTTGCCTGTCTTTCAACGCCAAAATATGCACCGCTTGGGTAATTTTGCTCACTACAAATGAAACGGTGCGTTGTGACATAATAAACGGGTTTACCTATTTTCTATAGGGGGCTTACTGTTGATGACATCAGGGAAGCTTTTTTCAAGCTGTAAAATGCGGTTTTGCGATTGTAAAGCAAGGGCAGAGCCTGGATCCATTTGGATGCAACGCTCATAATACGTCCAAGCGGATTGGGCTTGCTTACTTTCGTGGTAAAGCGTCGCCAGATTGAAGAAGGTCGGCGGATGCTTGGGATTCACCAACAAGGCGTTTTTATAGGCATCGATGGCTTCTTCGTTTCGAGCTTCTTGCTGAAAAATGGTGCCTAAATTAAACCAGTGACGTTCACTTTCAGGATACCACTTGGTTAAGGAACTCAATAATTCAATGGCTCTTGTCGGATTGCCCGATTCGTTTAAGGCGATGGCTAAACCCGCGACAGACGCTTCATGCTTGGCGTTTAGAGCCACGGCTTTTTCAAAGTACGACACGGCTTTTTTTGCATGACTTTCCGCCAGTTCGATGTAGCCTAGATTGCTATGGGCTTCCACCAGTTCAGGGTTGAGTTTTAGGGCGTTGTTGAACGCCTTTTTAGCATCTTGACGCAAACGGTACGCATCGCCGATGCTTTGGGTGGTATTGTCTTGCGATGCTTGAAACAGTCGCACGCCTTCATTATAAAGCACAACGGCTTCTTCTTTAGGCGAAAGCAGGGGCGTCGCTTTCACAGGCGTTTTTTGTGGCGTGGCGTGAAGGGCTTTGGTCGTTTGGGGCAAACCCCATTTGGCATCCACTGGCAAGGGATGCGTGAAAAGGCTCGCCAGCAGGGCGAGGCATAGGGGCATTGAAATGAGGGGACGAAGGTTGTTCATGGCATGACCTCAAGGGCTTTAGATACACGAAGACTCCTGTATAGTCTAGCATAGAATCAGCCGATGCCATACACCTAAAGGTTAGTTTTTACGAAAAAGGGGTATCGGTGAATGCCGATACCCCTTTGTGATAGTTTACTGGTCGTCTAGTTATAAGACAACAGCACCACCAAAAGCACCAGCACCAAATCCCAAGAGTGCCGCTGCCTTCAAGGCGTCTTTTGGATGTTCTTTAGCCCATTGTTTTGTAGCTTCGAAGGACTCATTTCTTGCTGTAGCAATTTTTTGCAATTGCTCTTCTGTGAATTGTTGTGCTTGCTTAGTCCAAGAAGAGCTAGATGCCTCCTCAACAGGAGTAGCCTTAGCAGTTCTAGGTGCTAAATCATTGAGACTCACCTCTGTACTAATCTTAGGCGTAGCTGTAAACTTTAGTGTAGAGGTGTCGCTTGGCAAGCTTGCGATAAGCTGGTCTCCTGTCGACAAGTTAGGTAACGTCGAGTCTAAGCTAGTATTTGGAATAACCGACTGAGGTTTCTCTGTAAACTTTAGTTTAGAGGTGTCGCTTGGCAAGCTTGCGATAAGCTGGTCTCCTGTCGACAAGTTAGGTAATGTTTTGTCTAGACTAGGATTTGGAAGAAGAGTCGTTGGAATAGGTGAAGAAAACTCTGTCCAATTCTTCTCTGCAAACCTTAGTTTAGAGGTGTCGCTTGGCAAGCTTGCGATAAGCTGGTCTCCTGTCGACCAGTTAGGCAACTCCATTTTTTTAACAAGTCCACCCAGTGCATCTAAACTACTGTACAAATTCATATTATTCCGTCCTTCTTGATTGTGTGTTGTTCGTTGTGGTTCATAAAAAACAGAACAAGCATCCCTGCCCATGGAGTGGTGTCTATGTTTCGAGATTGTGTTGTCCTTATCAGCTTAAAAACAAGCTCGCCAAATAATTGTGCTAGTGAATGAAATCCATTTTCAAATTCAGGCAAATTCAAGCACCCCGAAAACAATCTCCGACGGCTTAAGCCTTAGCGGGCAAAGGTCACACAAGCTTAAAAACGTGTGTTGACAGATTGCAAGCGTCCAATGTCGTAAGCGTTGCCATTGTTCTTGAATCATTTAGGGCTTTATGCTAGTCTGATAAAAACCTTGAAAGGGTTGCGTATAGTGTTCGTTAGAGGAAAGAGGCTATTAGGCTATTCTAGGAGCCTAGATTTTTTTGTGCGGGCGTGTAGGTAGAACTACATAACCAAACAAAAAAATCGTAGCGACAACGAAGAGACAATAGACTATTTTCTCTAACGGATACTATAATATAGCAACACCCCCGTTCTGTACAAGAAAGGAGGTGAGCTAAAATGGATATTCGTGAAGCGATGATCTTCTTGATTATCTACTTGTTAGTTATGAAACTAAGCTAACAAGATAGCGACGGAGTTCTCAAGTCTTACCCACTTGGGGACTCCCCCTTTTTGTATTGTGGCAAATCTTGCACGCTTTGTCAAGTATTCTTGAATCATTTAAGGCTTTATGCTAGTCTGATAAAAACCTGAAATAAAAGGGTTGCTTATATAGCAACACCCCCGTTCTGTACAAGAAAGGAGGTGAGCTAAAATGATTACATCAGAAATACTTCTTCTGTTGATAATCTTCTTATTAGTCTTAAAAAACTAAGAAGATAGCGACGGAGTTCTCAAGTCTCGACCACTTGGGGACTCCCCCTTTTTATATTGTGGCAAATGTTGCACGCTTTGTCAAGTGTTCTTGAATCATCTAAGGCTTTATGCTACCTTAATAAAAACCTGAAATTAAAGGGTTGCTTATATAGCAACACCCCCAATCTGAAACGAAAGGAGGTGAGCTAAAATGGATGAAATTCAGCAATTAATATCGCTGTCAATTATCCTCCTTCTAGTGTGGAAACTCTAGGAGGATAGCAGTAAAAAGGAGTTCTCAAGTTTACAGACTAGGGGACTCCCCCTTTTTATATTGTGTCAAATGTCGTGAGCTTTGTCAAGGGGTTCGGCTCTTACTCCCTCTCCCTTTGGGAGAGGGTTGGGGTGAGGGTTTCAGGATGCCCAATTAGAGCTGGTGTTTCCCTCATCCTAGCCTTCTCCCAGAGGGAGAAGGGACAGGACGGCTGGCTTTGTCCCCCCTCCTAATTTTAGGAGGGGGCAAGAAAGGGTGCGGTTAAACCCTAGATGCCCTTTGTGGTTTAACCTCACCCTCAAACGTCTTTCAGACGTTCTCTTCCCTCTCCTAAAATTAAGAGAGGGGACGTCACCATTTTCAAGTCTCTAGCAAATGTGACGGACTTTGTCATTGTTACGTTTAGCTTTGCAAAAATTGGTAAGCGGTACGTCGTGCTTCATTGGGATGGGTTAATGTGTACCAAACGGTAGGAAGCATACCTTTAACGGCTGAACCTATATCTGTATCAAACATTGCTTGTAAGCTTTCTTGCTTGTTTTTGTTACTTTGTGCTGTTGACACTGTTGTTCCAGTAAGTTCTTGCAATTCTTTTAAAGTATTCCTCCCTTTTAAAAAGGAAACGAAATACTTAGAAAGTTCAGGATTTAACATGACCCCCTGCTCTTCCAAAATAGCTTGTATTTTTTGATTGACTTCTGTTCCTGATAAATTAACCCTTGCTTTAAAAACCTGATCTTCCAATGCTTGAGCTATTTTAGTCTTTAGGACTTTGGGATCCTCTTTTTGAGCGGATTCAGTTAAAATACCCGTATCCACTAAGTCTTCTGCGAGGGTTTTACTGTTTCCTACCATTGTATTAAATGCTTGACGAACGCCTAACAATAACTGTTTTTCTCCAATATAGCCAGCACCTCCATGATCAATAAGTACATAATCCAATTCTGTCGGATTATTTTGCTTTGCTACGACGAAGATATTACCAGGATGTAAATCATCATGAAAGGGGTTGACTCCTGTACCCAAATTGACTGGTTTCTCGAATTGTTCATTCATTAAAGCGGCCATCTTATCAACAGTGTCTTGCCTTAGATTGTCTAAATTCCCAAGAAAAGGGTATTTCTCAATTTCTTTTTGAAACTTGTTTTGATACAATTTTTTGGCTTCATCTAAAGACGGTGCTTCTTTCTTAATATCATTCCACGCTTTAAAATAAGTAAAAAGTTCTCCTAAACTAATCCCTGAAATTCGTTCGGTTACAATAATATCTTCAGTGGCATCAAATACTTCAGGGATTTTAAAACTTGATTTTTGTGCCATGTCCTGCGTACGTTTAAACTCATTACGAAAGTCAGCCTCTTCTAAAAAGCCTTTATAATACTGTTCAAAACTTTCTTGAATCACCTCTTTATTGGGTTCATCTTTCGTTAGAATTTCTATCACAGGACGTAATGCTTCTCGACCTTCTGTAATATTCGGAGGATTTACATGAGGATGACGTATTTTTATCGCCACTTCTTGTCCCGTTTCTTTGTGAATACCCATAAATACATTTCCTATGCTGGCAGAACGAAACGCTTCTTTGATTTCATAGGTATTTGGAAAGGCTTTTTCTACTTTTACTTTGGCTTGTTCTAAGCTTACTGAAAAATAGGGGGCTTCTCTTGAAGATTTAAGCCACGGCTTAATATAGCTTGGCAAATTAGGAATAGAACCTATTTGATCTGCATTACTTTGCACGGCTTTAACAAATGCAATATCGGCGACTCTAAAAGGTAGAGCTTCTACTTTAAATAAGCCAGGCGATTCAAGCCCTTTGGCTAGTTCTTCACTCAATCTTCGTTTCAAGAAATTGGCGTAAGGCACAAAAGCTTCACCATTTTTCCCTAAAGTCTCTAATTCATTATAGATATTCAGTACTTCTGCTGTTTCAGCGAGTGAAAGGTTTAGTTTGGCAAGAGCTTTCTGAACAGATTGAGCTGTAATTTGTCCAATTGAGTTTAAGGAATCTTCTATTTCCACGCCTACTTTTTGAGTATCTTTTTGTAAGGGGTTAGGTATTTTAAATGAAGCGGGGTCGTCTAAAACCTCTGTCTTTATTTGACCTAATTTCTTAATTTGCAAAATTACATAATTGGAAGGTACGGTGTAAAGCTCTTCTTTAAATTGTGTTTGTAGGTCTGCAAAAGGTAGTAAATCGTTCACTTTATCTAAAAACGAAGGAGACTCTGGTAAGGGAAGAGCTTGTTGCTTATCTAATCTTGCCAAAGGAGCCACGCCACCAAAAAAGAAACCGTCTTGTTGGACACTTTTTATATAAGCCTTCGTAATTTCACTATCTCTTTGTGCGACTTTCGGGATAGACGAAACCCCTTCTTCGACTAGTGTTTTGACTCTATTTAGTCCATTCCCAACCATATCCAAAGGGTGTGTGGGTTTTAAATTTAAGGGTTCTATTGCGTTTAAAAAGTTACGAAAGCCTATCATTTCTTACAATGTCCTCATCTATTGTAAAGTGTCCTGCTTAAAGTATAAAAACAAATAAAAGTCTTTTTTATGCTAGAATACTCGAAAATCACCCACAAAAAAAGGATACATCCCCATGGTAAACTTAGAATCACAACAAGGCATCCCACGCTGGATGGGTAGCACCGAAACCCTCGCAGACGCCGACTGGGCGTTGGTCGGCTTGCCCTACGACGGCACCTGTAGCTACCGCCCCGGTACTCGCTTCGGCCCCGCCGCCATTCGAGACGCCAGCTGGGGCATTGAAACCTACAGCCCCCTTTGGCATCGGGAATTGGGCGAAGACGTCACCTACTACGACTACGGCGATTTAGAACTCCCCTTCGGCAACCGAGACCGTGTACTCGCCGCCATTTCCACCGCTTGTGAAGACGTGCTAACGGCGGGCAAAAAGTGGTTTGGCATCGGGGGCGAACATTTGGTGACCTTCCCCGCCTTTGAAGCCTACGTCAAGCGATACCCCAACCTTGCCATCCTACACATCGATGCCCACGCCGACCTGCGTCAAGACTACATGGGCGAAGCCTTGTCTCACGCCACCGTCTTACGCCGATGCGTGGAACTCGTCGACCCCAACCACTTCGTGCAGATTGGCATTCGATCTGGCACTCGTGAAGAATGGGATTTTATGCGTCAATACAACACGGTGTTCATGGAACCGACGGCTGATGCGATGCAGGTGGCTCGGGCGAAGTTGGAGGGGCGTCCTGTGTTTGTGACCTTTGATTTAGACGGGCTGGATCCGTCGATTTTACCAGGGACTGGCACGCCCGAACC
>JBILSS010000093.1:0-8746 GCA_044371965.1 Vampirovibrionales bacterium | reverse complement strand
CCATTCCATAAGCTTTACCAGCACCAAATTGACCATGGATTTGTCCTGCAAGCATACCCATACCCATGCTTGCCATCATAAAGCCTTTGACGAAATCAGGCGACATCTGCATCCCTTGACCGTATGGTTTGTGATTTCCAGAAGGTTTAGGTGCGTAAGGCTCCTGAAACTTTTGTCTAGGATTATTATTATAGCGAGGTCCCTGAACCTGGTTATACACATTTACAATCGGCACATTGGCGTTATAGTTATAGCCTTGCCCTTGAGCCGTTGGAGATGGGTAACTATAGTCCTGTTGAGGAGGTGGCGGGTAACTAGAACTCTGTGGCTGTTGAGGTGCTGCGTAATTACCACCTTGGTTGTAATAGTTATTTACACTTGGTGCGTTATATCCATAGTTCTGTTGAGGCACTGGTGGATAACTAGGTGCTGGTTGTGGAACCGAATAGCTTTGACCTTGTCCATACCCTTGAGGGGCTTGAGGTTGAGGCTGTCCGTAGTTTTGAGGAGCTTGAGGTTGCCCTTGTCCATAATTAGAACCTTGATTATAAAAATTGTTGACTTGCGGTGGTGTGTAATTAATCACTTGTGAAACGCCACTTCCCATATACGATCCCATCATCTTTCATTTCCCCTTTTATCACTTAATCTATTTATAAAACCATTCAATCTTTAGCGGATTCAAGCATTACGATATTTTTTAAAGCCTTGAACGATTCACACATTTCCCGATGTCTGTTTACATTCAGTCGCTTAATCGTAGTCCTTAATGTCCCCTATCTCTTTTTAGAATCTTTTCATAAAACGGAAGCAAAAGGTGCCTTGTTTATGTTTGATTCAGAATGTCGCCCTTTATCAATCACTTAAACCGTTCACCGTCAAGTGTGATTCGTCGTTTAAGTTTCCCTGTGCCTTAATAAACACATCTTCAAACCTACAATTGCCAATCTGTTACAATGCTTTACATTTTAGGATGAAACGCTTTGAAATAAGGAAGGTTCGTCATTGCGAGCGTAGCCTTGCAATGACGATGTGATTTAAGACTTTCGTAGGAACTTATACCATTTAAACGATTGAATAGCGTATAGGTGGATTCTAGGAGCCTAGACTCGCAGATGGGTGAGGTGTACACAAACGTACATAAGCACATCGAGAATCGTAGCGACAACGAAGACGCCAGACGCTATTTAATCGTTTAATTGGTATTAACCTAAAAGGCTATTACGCTTATAAGTGGAAAGATCTTTCTTCAACGCCGAGCGAGCTTCATTGTCTTCATCAAAGCCTTCGCCTAAAATACCGCTAGGCATTACGCCGTCACTATTGACGCCTTTGCCTTTGGTGCTAAGGTCGGTGTCAAGGTATTTAATAGCTGAACCATCAGGGTTTTTATGACCTGCATCAACGATGTTAATAGAAACATTGTATTCACTTGAATCGGACGAAGTCACCGTTAAAGTGGTGCCATCCCACTTGATTTTGCTTTGATCAGGCAAAGTGGTTTCTTTTCCTACTTCTAGGGCTTTGCCGTTGAGTTGGGGCGTACCATAGGCACTAAAGGTAATGTTGGCATTGGGAATACGAAGTCCGATTTGATCGGTGACTTCAATCGCAAATTGATCATACTTCTTGTGTTGGGCATTAAGGCTGATGTTTCTATCCGTCAAAAGATTGAAGATGCCGTCGCCTTTAACGACGAAGTTGTCTTGACGCTTATTGCCTTTGTCGCTACGATCCGCATCGGCGACGTGGGGGTCTCCCCAGTAGCTGGAATGCTCGTTGGCGGCGACAAGCTTACGAGGCGTTGGTGCTGGTTTGGGAACAGGTGTAGGCTTAGGCGTAACAGGTTTTTGAAGTTTTGCTGGAGCAGGTCTGTTATAGACAGACGCAAATCTAGGATCTCCAGCTAGATCGCCAAAGCCTGCTGGGAAGTTACCCTCATCCTTTTTGCTATTTCCCCAAACCGATTTGTGTTGAAGCATCGGTAGGTTGGAAGGGGATTGCGTAGGTTGTTGTGCATAAGCATAAGTAGGATAAGGTGAATAGCCTGTTTGATAGGGATTTGCACCAGTTTGATAGGGGTTTGCATAAGCGGTATTATAAATCATAGCAATAGAATCTCTCGAAAATTGGAGGGAGGGACGCACAATATAGAACAAGGGGAATCTTTTCTGCACAAGCAGGAAAAGCGTCGTAAAAAATAAATATTAAACCGTCTGTTTTTTATAGTATTCGCCACTATAAACGGTTTTGTGAACAGGAAGGTCATCTTAATAAAAACATTTTGATGCCTTTTATTGCAAAGCCTTTACATTTTGTAACAAACCCCACGCCTCAATAAAGACGTGGGGTTAATCTATTTGAATATTCTAAACCCTAGCGAACTGAACGAAGCTCTTCCAAACGTTCTTGCACCGTTTGGGCATGACCACCACCAGGTTGCAAGTGCAAGTAACGATGATACCCCAGTATCGCATGGGCAGGCTGACCCGCCATGTCCTGAGCAATCGCCAAACCCAAGATGGCTCTTGAAAAGTTGGGCATCAGGCTTAGCACATGACGAAACCCCGCAATGGCTTGTTCGTATTCGTTCAAGTTCATGTAGCACCCCGCACGGTTGTTCAAGGCGGGCAAGTGTTTTGCTTCTTTTGCCACTAGCGTGTCATACACGGCAATGGCATCCGCAAAACGTTCTTGGTGTTCAAGAGCAACAGCATAAGCGAAGTAGTCGCTTTCGCTCGCCTGAAAGAAGCGGATATATCGCTGAAAGTAGTGAACGGCTTTGTCCCACAGACGCAAGGTTTCGCTCAAGTTCGCCAAAGGCTTTAAAACGTTCGTGTTAAAGGGATCCAAACGCAAGACTTCTTGAAAGGCATCAAAGGCGAGTTCTCTTACATCTAGGGCGTGGTAGGCTTGCCCCAAGGCATGCCAAGCAGGCACCGACTGCGGATTTAACGTAAGGGCTTCGTTTAAATAAGGAATGGCTTCATTCCATTGTAAAGCTTGCATGTAGCCCTTGCCTGTTTGCAAGGCATGGGTAGACGCTTCCAGGCTTTGTGGGCTAGGGCGTTCAGCATCGTGAAGTAAGGCTTTTTTAGGGGCAATGCGTGCAGGGTGCTTACGATGCGTGATGCGTTGCTTTAAGCCACGTCGTATGGGCGTAACAGTCACATCATGTCGGGTGTCTTCTTGGGTGAAGCGTGGTTCTTTAAAAAGGGGTTCGGTGTTAGGCTGTTGTGTCATGGCATGGATTCTCTTTCGCTCTGTCGGATTTCGGCTTCTTAATTCGTGTTATCTTAGATCGGTTGTCAGCATCTGCAAGGGGGGGACGTGTAAAAAGGATCTTCTGAAACAGGGGAGCGGTCGCAACGTGTCCCTATGTTTAATGGTGTGTGTAGAAGGCTAGGTTTGATTTCTCTCTCATTCGGCGTAAAAAAAGAAGAAGGGGGGAGGGGGGCTGTCGTTTTTATTCAATCATACGGGGGGGATGCGATGGTTTTTAGGTACTTAAATGTCCCTTAAGTTTAGTAGGCTTGTCGTTGTTTTGTATGGGTTTCTCTCGTCCGTTTTCTCTCGATTCATATACTCAATATAGAGGATTTGCCAAAGGCTTTTGAGCATCTAAAGGTTAGCTTTTCTTTAAGAATAAATACGCCCTTGTGTGAGGTTTCAATTTTGTATATATAGTCAAGTTTTTAATTTTCTGAACAATTTTTAGATTTTTCGTTCCTTTTAACGCTGGTGCTGTCAGAGACCTTTGCTTCCTCGTTTTGGCTAGCTTAGTTTTTAGCTGGTCGGTTTAGCTAGCTCCTTTTAACGCTGGTGCTTGGAGACCTTTGTGCCGCCAAAGGTTCTCCAAACCTCTAAAGGCGGTTTAAGGAGGGGGAAGGAAGGACGCATTGCGTTTCTCCTCCCTCATTTCCCCCTCCTTAAAAATCCACCCCCTTTTGACCCACCTCCTCGCATCATTCCCATTGCACGACGTCCGCAAAATCGCTCGGGGATTCGCAGTTCGCTCACCCGCTCGGATTTAGTGCTTGGACGTCTGCTGGTGCAACGATTCGAGAATCAACACGCAGGAACTAGGAAATCTTGCCACGCTACGCTCGCAATGACGGGCAGTAATCTTGCCGACAACGCACTAAATGCGAGGCTTCCGAGACATTTTGCGGACGGCAGGAACGGAGATAGGGCGAGGAGGTGGGGATTCAGGGGGGATTTTCAAGGGGGGACGAAGGGGAGGAGAAACGCAATGCGTCCTCCCCCGTCCCCCCTTGAACGCATTTAGAGGTGTCGGAGAACCTTTGTGCGTCCAAAGGTCTCTGACAACGACCAGCATTAAACGGAGCTAACCAAAACTAAAAAGCAGAAGAAACAAGCTAGCCAAAACGAGGAAGCAAAGGTCTCTGACGAGCGACCAGCGTTAAAAGGAGCCAGCTAAACCGACCAGCTAAAAACGGAGCGAAAAATCTAAAAAACAAGAAACCTGAAGCATCCAAATTTTACTAAAAGCTATTTTCAAAAACCAGCTCATTGTAGTCTAAAGGCCCTGACCGCTCACGAGCAGGCTGGGTGCCTTTACCCACCACAATCATCATGCCAAGCAAATAATCTTTCGGCAACTTAATGATTTTTTCCACGGTTTCAGGTTGAAAGCCAATCATGGGGCAGGTGTCGTAACCCATGGCTTTGGCAGCGAGCATCAAGGTTTGAGCCGCCATACCAATGGAACGCAAGGCTTCATCATGCTGGAGGTCTTCTTTGCCGTCGTAAAACTGAAGCGTCATCCCAGACAAGGCTTCGGCGACTTCAGTGGGGGCTTGGTACCAATAGCGTTTGGGATTGTCTACAGGGGCTTTGAGATCCGCACAAAGCAAGACCACCATCGACGCATCTAATACTTGGGCTTGATTCCAGCTCGCTTCTTTCAGTTCTTGTTGGATGGCTTTGTCACGAATCACCACGAATCGGTAGTTTTGGATATTGAAGGATGTCGGCGTTTTCAGCACAGCTTCCATGAGCGTTTTCACGTCTTCATCGGGCATTTGGTGGGTGGGGTCGTAAGACTTAATTGAACGACGTTGTTCAATGGCTTCGAAAGTGTCCATCATGGTAGGGATATTCCTTTTTTGAAAATAATTGAGTATAAATCAGTCGCTTACTATTATATCAACAAGTCCTCAAAAAGTATATTACTCGCTATCGAAGGCTCTGTAAAAGTAGATATAGGGATTACTTTACTAAACGGCAATTTTACTTGTTTTACAGCCCTTTGTTGAAGTCAGGCGATTCAGGCTTTTCAAATAAGAAATACAAGCCAAGAGGCGTGATAAAATTCAAAAGTTGAAAGATGGATCGTTGAAAAGAGACATAATACATGCTGGGAAGGACTGTTCTGTGTGGTTTAGTTTTATAGATATTATAGATGTTTTTAAGTTGTTCTAGCAAATTTGTCTCTTTCATCTGGAGTACTTCCTTTCCTTGTTGACGCATTCGGATTCGATGTGCCGTAGCAAAGAGTTTAAAGAATTTACGTTCAAACACCATAAATCCCACCGTCATAATAGAGGCGGGTAAAAGAGCGGCTTTGATCTGGGATTTTTTCTTTTCCTGCTCTAGTCGTTTGGCATCGGCTAAAGAACGCTTACCTGCTAAGACATCCGAACGACGAGCAGCTGCCTTTTCAGGGTGATAAAATAACGAATCCCAAATCGGTTTGAAGAAGCCAATCAAGGGAATAGAAGCCAAGCCCGCCGCCCACATTTTACTTTGGTGAATCTCGGTTTTGTCAGACTTCGTGAGAGGAGCAAGGGGAGAGGAGGGAATGGATGCTTTAGACGGGGTACGATAATCAAGTGAAGTGTTTAAAGGAGGAGTAATCATAGACATATTTTAATAAGACTCCAAATAGTTAGTGAAAAACTTTAAAAGCACAAGTAATTAGGATAAAAACCAAGAAATAAATAAAACTGCGTTGATTTTAAAAGATACGTTTTAGGCAAAGGGGAAAAGAAACCCCCTAACATGATGCAAGGGGGTTAGTGGTGCCACCTGCCGGAATCGAACCAGCGACACGGGGATTTTCAGTCCCCTGCTCTACCGACTGAGCTAAGGTGGCGTTTCTTATTTCTTTATTAACTCTCAAAAATACGGGCTTGTCAACGCAATTTTTTATCAGTGCTGGTTTTTATTCTATTAAGATCGGCTTTGGGGAAAGACCGACGCTCAAAAATCACCTAGACCGTAAAAGAAGGGGTTATTAAACACATGTCTAATTCAAGCGAATCCACTTATTTTGAATCACCATTCACCATGGATGATCTCGCCGTACTCAAGCAACGCATTGCCATTGAAATGGTGAAACGTAGCTATGAAAGCCCTTCATATAAATTCAAAGTCGCCTTAAATACCTTAAGAGTCCTTGCTGTGGCTGTTTTTATGTCCTGTTTAGGATCAGCCTTGATGTTGCCTGTCGTCTTATTACGCTTGCCGTAAATCGTGGGTTTTAATACCATTTAAACGATAAAATAGCGTAAGAATTCTCTGTAGGGGTGCGATTTATCGCACCCTTTTCACCATGATAAGGCGGGCGTGATAAATCACGCCCCTACATTTAACACGCTATTCAATCGTTTAATTGGTATAGAAAGCTCTACGAAAGGGCAAATCGTCATTGCGAACGACTGTGAAGCAATCTGTAAAACCGTTTATGGGGAGGAGATTGCCACGCTACGCTCTCAATGACGGCGTTTTTTTGACTTTTGCAGAGATTTCTACAAATGAATTAAAAAAATCCAAAACACTACAAAATAAGCCGTTGCTTTTATTGAAGATAGAAATTATAATAAGAAAGCTTTGTGGAGTCGCACATTTTTTGATTGAGCGACTTTTAAGCATATAGTCAAGTGTTAACTTCTTTCGATCACTTGTTTGTATCCCTCAATCTCTAATGTATATGTGGAATTTTATGCTTTTTTCGGATTCGTTGGCATCTCTAACCCTTCCACTTGCCCGAGCCTTGCCTGCTCAACGAGTGGGACTTGCCGTTGCCGAAAAGCCCTCCGTTTATGCGAGCATCCGTGAAAAGAAAGATCTTCCAGCGTCCACCCCTAAGGAAGGGGGTATTGCCAATAAGCAAGACGATTCTTCTCAACAGAGTGGGTCGTCTAAAGAAACAGGGGGCTTTCAGGAATTTGGGCAACAGCTTGAACGCATGTGGAGACGCTGGAAGAAACCACTCTTAGTTGTGGGGGGCGTTATTACCGCAGGCACTTTGGGTACCGTGGCGTTTTGGGGAGGCAATCACTTCATCTATGAAAACGTCAAAACCTCTATCATCCCTGAAAAAGAAGAACTCGCCTATTTATGGCAACGCTTTGAAGATTTTCAGAATCATGTCAACCAGCTGAAGCAGTCTTCTCACAATGACAAGGTGGTAAAAATAAAAGCAGGCTATGCCCTTGTCGCCCTGTTTCAAGATGCCTTGGATATTAATAAATTCATTTACAATGAAATATCTGACGCTGACCGCAAGAAAAAAGCGAACCAAATTCTTAAAACCGTCTTAGATTATGCCTTAGACTATGAGCAAGACGTTCTGCCTTCCTTAATTCGTCGCTTGCATAAGAGCCAACGTCTCACCAGCCTTTTGGATGAAACACAAGTTCCTGCGATTGAAACGCCGTTTAGAAGGTACATCCAGCAAAATAGAAATCAGTACTTGGCGGATGATGTTTTAAAAGCCCCCTTCGCTCGATACGAAAACGACCGAAGAGCCGTCGACGTCTTTAAAGCTTATGATGTCGCAAAAGACGCTCAACACGCCGTGCAAGAAGCACGACTTTTTCAGCAAGAACGTAAAGGTAACAAAGCCGAAAGCAATTTTGAAATGGCGTGTATGCTCGATTTGTATACCGCTTACCTAAAAGACTATCACCCTCATGCGTATAATGCGCTTAGCCCCTTAGCGAAGAAGCTTGAAAAGCAAGATCCCACAGCCCCTTCTACTTTAGTGGTTGAAGATTTAAAGGCTCTTTGCGAAGCGACGCATCTGAATGTGGCGTTGTATCCGTGGGAAGTGAAGGATGATCCCATTTATTTTTCGCAAGGCTTACGAGATTTGATGGACAAGATCTTGTCCAAGCAAGATATTAGCCCACAGAATCATGGCTATCATAAAAAGACTTACGGCTAGGGGCTGTCTCCTAATTCCCGCCGATGAGTTTAAGGGCCATACTAGGTTGAGAATTGCTCTGCCCCATCAAGTTAACCGACGCCTGCTGTAAAATCTGTTGTTTAATCAAGTTCGCCGATTCCTTGGCGACATCCACATTACGCACCCGTGCTTCACTGGCACTAAAGTTTTCCACTTGTATTTTCAAGTTATTCGACGCATTTTGCAGACGGTTACTCACCGCCCCCACCGAAGCACGTCGGTTGTTCACCCGTTGTAGGGCGACATCGATTTTAGAAATCGATTGCAAGGCAGACGCATTCGTACTCGCCCCCACCGTAGGGGTTGTGCCTGCCTTAACGCCTAAGGTACTTGCGTTCAAACGCCCCACAGCACTATTGGTGGCTAAGTCTAAGACATTGGTGGAAGAAGTACTTTCAGCCCCCACTTGGACTTTAAAGGTCGTAAAACTCGACAGTATATTTTTGCCGTTGAAAGACGTTCCATTGGCGATGCGATCAATATCATTGATCAGTTGCGTCATTTCTGTTTTAATCGCACTTCGTTGATCCG
>JBILSS010000092.1:0-8827 GCA_044371965.1 Vampirovibrionales bacterium | reverse complement strand
GCGTTGTTTTTTGCCGATAAATCCAGCCTTGACTTTTTCAGAACTACCACATTTGGGACACTGCATTTTTAAATCCTCCTTAATAAACTTAAGGATATTATAACAGCTATTTAGTTAAAAGTCTCGTATTTTAAAATACTATTTTGGATGAGTAACCGTTAAAAATGAAAGGAAAGATTTATTATGAATGCTATAGGTAAATTAGGTGGAGACGTTTGGAAAAATTTAGAGAATCCAGTCGGTAAATTAGAGAATCCAGTCGGTAAAAATGTCGCAGAGGAAATCCCTGTTTTAGGTCAAGAGCTTTGGAATATATTCGATAAAAAAATCACCCCTCCTGCTACAGGCACTTGGAAAAAGCTTGCTGAGGAAATACCTTCTCCAAGATATAGAGATAAGACTCAGGGTGATATTTGGGCAGGAAACTAGTAAAATTTTTGTTCTGTAGATCTTAATCTAATTTTGCGAGAGAAAAAATTCTCTCGCAAAATGCTTTTAAAGCCTTTTTGTTTGGTTTACAATACAAATGTAAATCCACAACAATAAAGGATGCCCCATGATGATGAGTGCCACAACCAAGTATATTTTCGTAACAGGCGGCGTGGTGTCGTCCCTAGGCAAAGGCATTGTTGCCGCATCCTTAGGTCGCTTGCTTCGTGCGAGAGGACTCACGGCGTCTATCTTGAAGTTTGACCCTTATATTAACGTCGACCCCGGTACGATGAACCCCTATCAACACGGCGAAGTCTTCGTCACGGACGACGGTGCTGAAACCGATTTAGACTTGGGACATTATGAACGATTTATCGACACCAACCTCACCAAGTTGAACAACGTCACGGCTGGGCGTGTGTATCAAACCATTTTGAAAAAAGAACGTCGTGGGGAATACCTTGGGGCAACGGTTCAAGTCATTCCGCATGTGACCAATGAAATCAAGCAACGCATTAAAGATGCCACCACACGACTCGCCCCTGATGTGATGATTGTGGAAATCGGCGGAACCGTCGGTGATATTGAAAGCTTGCCCTTTATGGAAGCCATTCGCCAATTCCGTTATGATGTCGGCTTTAAAAATGCCTGCTTCATTCATGTCACGCTGATTCCTTATTTACCCACCAGTGGCGAAGTGAAAACCAAGCCCAGCCAACATAGCGTCAATACCCTACGTAGCATCGGGATTCAGCCTGATATTCTCGTTTGCCGAACGGAACACCCCCTTTCTCGAGCCGACAAGCAAAAGCTCGCCTTATTCACCAACATCGAATATGAAAACGTCATTATGGGCGAAACCCTCTCGACGCTTTACGAAGTGCCTTTAGCCCTTGAAAAAGAAGGCTTAGCCAAATCCGTGTTGAGTGTCTTGAATTTGAACGACACGCCTGAACCGAATCTCACGGCGTGGCGAGCCATGGTCGACAAAGTGAAAAACCCCACGCATCACGTGGATATTGCCATTGTGGGCAAGTACACCCAGCTTTCAGATGCTTACCTTTCCGTCGTAGAATCCTTGTATCACGCAGGGATTGACCAATCTAGCAAAGTCAAACTGCACTGGATCGATTCCGAGCAATGCACAGATGACGCTACCATCGCCAGCTTGCTGGAAGGCAAAGACGGCGTGGTCATCCCCGGAGGCTTTGGCTCTCGTGGGATTGAGGGGAAAATCAACGTCGTGCGTTATGTGCGTGAGCATAAAATCCCCTTGCTCGGCTTGTGTGTAGGGCTTCAATGCGTGGTGATTGAGTTTGCCCGTCACGTGGCGAATCTTCAAAACGCCAATAGCTATGAGTTTGACGAGCAGACGCCTCACCCCGTGATTGCCATGATGAATGAACAGCGAGAAATTACGGACAAAGGCGGCACGATGCGTTTGGGGCAGTATCCTTGCCACTTGATTAAGGGGTCTAAAGCGTATGCGGCGTATGGCACCGAAGTGGTGATGGAACGGCATCGTCATCGTTATGAGTTCAACAATAAATATCGTGAGCAGTTGGAAGGCTTGGGCTTGGTGATTTCAGGCACGTCGCCTGATCGTGAGCTGGTAGAAGTCGTCGAGCTGAAGGATCATCCGTTTTTTGTGGCGGTGCAGTATCACCCTGAGTTTAAGTCTCGTCCGAATCATCCGCATCCGTTGTTTAAGGCATTTGTGGGCAAAGCCTTGGATGTTAAGAGCAAGTCTCATAATAGATGCGAGGCTTTATAACAGATCATGAAGTCAAACTTAAGAGAACTTGCTTTAAATGAATGGATTTTGATCATACTGTCTAGTGCCATTTTTACCTATCTGTTTAAAATGCCTTGGATTACAAATTCTTTAGAAACTATTTCCCTTTTAGTGATTATACAAGTTTTAACCCTGTCTTGTATTCTACTTTGGAAAAACCTTATTAAATCAGATATTTATAAAATTAATCCTAGGCTAAAAGCAATAGAGCATAATCGTCTTATTTTTGAACCTTCTAATATTTTCAGTATGCAATCTTTCGTTAGTGTTTATGAAGAATCGGATGCGTCTGTACTTATCGCTATTGGTGTAGTTGAAAGTATTTTAGACAATACAGGACTCATACAAGTCAAAGTACTTCATTTTGCTGATGAAGATCATACAATTAGAGAACTTTCTGAAAAAAAGCCTAAAATTATTTTAAGACCCTCATTACCTTATAATGAATACTTAGAAAGAGTTATAAATACTTGGAGTAACAATTAAAATGTTTATGATGGAAGAAAAACAAAAATCGGATATTTTTCCCTGTCGAGTCGTAGAATTTGTGGATCAAGAAACACTGGTCATAAATCGAGGGAAAGAGCATGGAATTTCAATCGGGCAAAGATTTGTCGTGTATGCATTAGGAAAAGAAATTATTGATCCTGAAAATCAAGAAAGTTTAGGTCGTTTGGAGTTAATACGAGGCACTGGTAAAGTTACCAATGTACAAGCTAAAATAGCCACGATTACTTCTGATATGACAAAAACGCAAAAAAAGTTTGACTCGATGACAGACACCCAAAGAGCGTTGTCTGGATTTTTGGGTCGTACGTCTAGCTTTATACAAGATGAGTTGGTATTGCCTTTTGATTCTCCGAGAATAGGTGATTTGGTTAAGCCTAAATTTTTATAGCGACATTTGGGTGCGAAATAAAAAGGAATTGCCTCATGTTTGAATCGCCCTATCAACCTGAATCCATTGCTCTTGAAGGGCTAGAACGCTACGGCACGGTCTTCACTTACAAAGCCAACAAAACGGACGCCACCCCCATGATGCGACAATTCCTTGAAGTCAAGGAACAGTATCGGGATCTTATTCTGCTTTACCGTATGGGCGATTTTTACGAAACCTTTTTTGAAGATGCCGTTTTAGCCGCTCGTCACTTAGAACTCACCCTAACAGGCAAAGATTGCGGTGCCTTAGGCAAAATCCCCATGGCAGGCGTGCCTGTTAAGTCGGTGGATGTGTATGTGCCTCGCTTGTTGAACGCTGGCTTTAAAATTGCCATTTGTGAACAAATGGAAGATCCTGCGACGGCGAAAGGCATCGTTAAGCGTGATGTGGTAAGGATTTTGTCTGCAGGCACCATCACGGAAACGCAACAGTTGACGCCCCATAATGCTCACTATTTAGCGGCGGTTTTACTCCCTAAGGGGATCAATCAAACGTCGAAAGACCCACACCTCAACAAAACGCCGTGTGCGTTGGCGTATGTGGATATTAGCACAGGACGTTTTTGCGTGACGCAATTGCCTTATGCCCACTTAATGGCGGAACTGGATCGCTTGGCACCGCAAGAGCTTTTGGTGCTAGGCGTGCTTCAAAAGTCGGACATCCCTGGTATTCCTGGACGTTGGATGCCTGATGTGCCTAGTGAACTCCAAGAAAAAGCCCCTTGCACGCCTCTTGCGAAGGAAGTCATTGCAAGTAGAAACGCCTATGAACGCATTTGTCACTTGCTGAATGTGGCAAGTTTAGAAGGTTACGGCATTTATGAAACGGATACTGCTCTCATTCAAGCCTGTGGCATGATTGTGCATTATTTGAATTATAGTTTTTTAGAAACCCCTCTTCATTTTGACGGCATTCAACGCATTTATGCGGACAAGCAAGTGCGTCTTTCGGCGAACGCTCGTAAGCATTTGGAACTGTTGCCGAATCCAAAGGAAACCAATGTGGTTTCCTTGTTCCATATTTTAAACCGTTGCATGACCCCCATGGGGCAACGGCTTTTGAAAGAGTGGGTCGCCTGCCCTACGCATCACTTGCCAGAACTAGAAAGTCGTTTAGAAGCCGTGGAAGACTTGGTGAATCAACCGCATACACGGCAGTTGTTGCGACAACTCTTGCCGAACATCTACGATGTGGAGCGTTTGGCGACCCGATTGGCGAATCTTTCTGCCACGCCTCGTGATTTGGGGGCGTTGATGCAATCCTTGAAAGTCTTGCCTCGCTTGAGTCAGACCGTCTTGCGATGTTCCGCTTTTTATTTGGAGCGTCTCAAAGCCTTCCCCCCTGAACTCGCTCAAGCCTTGGCGTTGATGGAAAATGCCTTAGAAGACGATCTTCCCATTACGCTAAAAGAAGGGGGGATTATTCGTCCCAATTTCAGTCCTACGCTGGATGAATTGCGTCACTTGGTGAACGATCAAGCCCAGTGGATCGAGAGCTATGAGGCTCAAGAACGTGAAGCCACAGGCATTAAGCATCTCAAAGTACAGTTCACCAATGCCACAGGCTATTTTATTGAAGTGAGCAAAGGTAGTGTTTCGCAAGTGCCTGCTCGTTATCAACAAAAACAAAGCCTCACCAATGCGACACGCTTTATGACCCCTGAACTCAAGGCCCACGAATCCGCCGTGCTGGACGCTCAAAACCGCTTGCTTCATGTGGAAAGCGATTTATTCTTACAATTGCGTCGACAATTATTGGCGTATGCCCCTGTTTTTAAGGAAGTGGCTCATCGTTTGGCGTGTTTGGATGTCTTGCAATCGTTTGCGGAAGTGGCTCAACTGCAAGGTTACAGCCGTCCTCACTTGGTGGAAGCTCCGATTTTAGAGCTTCAACAGGTGCGTCACCCCGTCATTGAACAGCAGTTACCCAAAGGGCGATTCGTCCCCAATAACACGGCTTTAGCAGGGCAAGTGCCTGATAAAAGCTCACCGTTTCCGCAAGTGGAAATCATTACAGGCCCGAATATGGCAGGCAAATCGACGTATATGCGTCAAGTGGCGTTGTGCGTTTTAATGGCACACATCGGATGTTTCGTGCCAGCGACTCACGCCACGATTGGCATGGTGGATGCCATTTTCACTCGAATCGGTGCGATGGACAATGTTTCCGCAGGGCAATCGACCTTTATGGTGGAAATGTCTGAAACGGCGGAGATTTTGAATACCGCCACCGCTCAATCGCTGGTGATTTTAGACGAAGTCGGGCGTGGCACTAGCACTTACGACGGTGTCGCCATTGCGTGGAGCGTCGTCGAACACTTGGTGGAATCGGTAGGGGCGAGAACTTTATTTGCCACGCATTACCACGAATTGAACGTGCTAGAGTTGGCTCACCCAAGCTTGATTCAAAATGTGCGAATGGTGGTCGCCGAACAGGACGGTGAGCTGGTCTTTTTGCATCGGGTGGAAGCAGGGGCGGCACAGAAGAGTTACGGCATTCAGGTGGCTCGCATGGCGGGATTGCCTGCTCGTGTCTTGCAGCAGGCGACAGGGCGTTTAAACGATATGCAGAAAATGGCGAATCAGCAATTGCGTCAACGCCGATCAAGCCTCACAGGGCTTTCGGAAGAGGATGCTCAGTTGAGTATTTTTTAAGCCTCTCTATATAGCCAAGTTTATAATCGTGGGTTTTAGACACTAGGCATCGAGGCGAAATGTTGTCATACTGAAAAAGAGTAGTTCTTTGACAAATCGATGAAAAAGCCGTGTTCCCTTTCAACTGTGTGTGTCAGAAAAGCAGGTTTCGTGTGTCAGAATCAGGGGTTTTGTGGGTCAGAAAAGCAGGTTTTGTGTGTCAGGAATCGGTATTTTGTGTGTCAAAATCGTCGATTTCGTGTGTCAAAAATGGGGTTTTGTGTGTCGAAAACAAACCTGCTTCGCTCAAGTAAGCATCGAGCGGAAAATCCCACTCATCGACAGGTAAGGCTCGGATGATGGTTTCTTGATACAAAACCCCCACACTCAAGGGTGATGTTTGAGTAAGAGACGTGGCATCCGCTTGCCATTGCTTGAGTTGAGCATCGTAAAAACCACCGCCATACCCCAAACGAAACCCTTTAAAATCAACCATTAAGCAAGGCACTAGCACCACATGAGGCACGCCTTCAAATATGTCCAAAGACGCCTTAGGCTCCCAAATGCCGTAGTGGTTTGCCTGCCATAAATCAGGAGCATCTTGAGGGAATTGAGAAACACGATGCCACGCCAACTGAGCTTTTCCCACCACACGAGGAGCCAAAAGCGTATGCCCACGCTCTAAACACTTTATATATAAATCCGTAAGATCCACTTCGCCTTGCGTGGGTAAATATATGGCGATCTGCAAAGCAGGTATCTGCTTTGCGAGGCTTACTAAGCAGGCATCCAGCATTTCGAGTATTTGCGAATCGGCGTTTTTTTTGGACGTGGTAGGCTCAAACGTACCACTCATGAATGAATTACGCCAAGCCTTTGCCCATAGACGCCAGTCGGCTTTGGTATAATGAAAGTAGGATCTATCTTCAAAACGCCGACATGGGGTGTTTTCTATGTCAAAACAAGCCATTTTTTCTTGGAACCCCTCCATTTTTGACATATTGAAGAGTCCCTCCTAATCTTTTTGTGCGATTTTCATAGCCTTATTATACACGAAAAGACGAGAAAAATGAGAGTTCGATGAGTAAGAAAAAAGACAAGTACAGCGTTTCCATTAGCATTGCCGCCAACGAAATAGAAGGGGCGGTCTATAGCCATGACCGTCAAGAAGTCATTAAATCCGTGGTGCATAAAATGCCCATGGGTGTTTTGGTTTCTGGGGGGGATGTCATTGCAGATGGCACGCTGTTAAGTGAATTGCTTACCCTAATGATGAAAGATTTAGAAGCCCCTTCTCGTAAAGTGCATTTAAGTATTCCTTGTACCTTATTACGGTTAATGGAATTGCCTAAAATGGAACGAGAAGAATACTATGTCTTCCTTGCTAGTGAAGCGGAACGTTTTAGAGCCTTTGACAACACTGAAGCCGTTGTTGCCTTTGAAGAAATTGGTGATGCCATCAACGTTGCCAACCAAAAATTGATCTACAGTGCCGTGCGTAAAGATACCTTCTTACGCTATCAAAAAGCAGCCGTAGATGCCAAAATCCAATTGCTTTCCATTGAAGTTGAACCGCTACAAGTCATTCGCAGTATGATTGCCACAGGCATTATGTCTAGTATTGCAGAACAAGCCGAAGACCCTAGTTTTTGCTGGGGTTCAATGATGCACGAGTTTGACCGTCTGCGTTTCTTTATTTGGCGTGGGCGAAACCTGATTGATATTCGTGAAATCACCCTTTCAGGGCAAGTTTTAGCCAATGCAAATGAAAACCCTGTTGTCCTAGAGGACTTGGTCAATGAACTTCATCGAACCGTTGCTGCCGTTAAACCTTTTGAGCCGTTGTTTTGGTTTTCACATCGATTGAATTATGTGTTATTACAACACTTACAACATGAAATCGGCGTAAACTTCAGAAGCTTTGAAGTGCCTAATTCCTTAGAAGTGGATCGTGCCGATATTGGCGTGGTGGCAGTCGGAGGGTGTTTTAGCGAACTTGAACCCCAACCTTATAGCCTCAATTTTTTAGACAAACGTTCACCTTATAATAAGGGGAAATCAGGGTTTTCCTTACCGTCTTTTGGAAGCTTTAGTAAGTCTTCCCTGCAAGACATGGACTTTAAAAATAACTTGGTGATGTCCTTAGTCCTACCCTGTGTCTTGGGGTCTTGTGCAGTGGTGGGTATTGCGTGGGTGGCGACCATGACGATCAATACATCCAACGAACACAGTAAAGAAGAAACTGAAAAAAATAAAATCCAACTAACCGCTAACATCACACGCTTAAAAGAGCAAATCGAGTATTACACCCAGCGTAATTTGCTTTATGAAAAGATTTTGTCGATCGCTAATGAATCCAAAGGCGTGAATACTATTCTTCTAGGGCTTTTAAACGATATTCAAAAGCTACCGCCTTCGTTATGGTTTAGTGAAGTCGGTTACGACAAAGATATTTCCATTACAGGCAATGCCTTGCGTCATGAAGATATTTTAGATTTAACGAATCAGTTGGAACAACGCAGTTACGGTCGAGACTTTGTGTTGCACTACATTCGTGAAGAAGAAGTAAGCCCTGACAAACCCTTGATTTACAGCTTTAGACTAGGGGGATTGCTCAATACTGAAAGCCTCAAAAAGCCCAGTCTTCAAAAGGAAAAACCGATTGAAGGTCTAGAAGCCACGCCTGAAGAAACAAAAGCTGGGGACGTTCCCAAAGGCGAAACCCCCAAGCTTGAAACCGCTTCTAAATCTACTGAAAGTCAAACCGAAAAAACTGAAGACCTCACCAATTAATCGTCCCTCCCCCCCCCTTTAATGAAGGATCCCGACTCATGGAATTCAATCAACGAGAAGCCATACTCTTAAGTGCGATGTGTTCTATCGGGATTTTGCTTTCAGGCTATTCAATACTTGTAAAGCCTCAATTAAAAACGTTGGAAGAAACGTCTTCTGGCTTGGCAGAAGCGACGAGTGCCGTGAAAACACTTGAAGCCGAGCAAATGGGACTTAATCAAGATGTCGGTCGAG
>JBILSS010000091.1:0-8844 GCA_044371965.1 Vampirovibrionales bacterium | reverse complement strand
ACAAAATCCTTACGCATTTTTTCATTCAACACAACCTTCGTTTTGTCTTCAAAGACTAGTGCCAAAACATTCGGCGTGCCTTTCGCCGTGGTATTACATTTCACCACTTTAATTTCAAAATAAGAACGTAATTGTGAAACAGGCTTAAAAGAAAGGCTCAAGGTTTGAATCTTCCCTGTTTCAATAACTTCTTTGCCTGCTTCTAGCAATTGTTCAGCCCCTTGTAATGGCGTTTGAGCAAAGCAAGCGAGCGATTCACCCACCACAGGGGTTTTATCTAAACCCATTTTTTGCTTCAAGGTATCGTTCAACCACAGAATTTCCAGCGACGCATCACAGAGCATGACACCCTGCCCCATCTGCGTGAGTGCCAAGAGCCAAGGATTATTGGCTTCATCCAAAAGTGGGGGGGCAAGTTGTGCTAAAGCATCGGAACTTATCATCGGGGTATCCTTGTATTTAAGGCTTTGCAGAAATCTTGTCCCCTCTCCAAAATCAGGAGGGGGGACAAAGCAAAAAAGACTTTTGCGAAGCTTCATGTATTCAAACATAAAAATGGAGCATATTCCAGTTTAGAATGATTTGTGATATAGTATAAAGACACATATAGCCAAGTTTAGAGTTTTCTGTACAGTAGGCTATTCTAGGAGCCTAGACTCGCAGATGTGTGAGGTGTACAAAGACGTACATAAACACATCGAGAATCGTAGCGACAACGAAGAGACACTGTACAGAAAACTCTAAACTTGGCTATAAAAGAATTAGTGAAGGAAAACAGAGGGTATGGTAACCAAAAGCTTTAATGTTTCACAAGCTGAACTCGAAAAACGAGGCAAGCTCCTCAAAAAAAATACGAAAATCAAACGCTTTGTCGATCTCAATACCGACATTGCTCAAACCCGAGACTTGGCGTTTTGGGAAAGCGAAGAAGCCGAAGCCTTACTTTCTTCCGTGTCTAGCGTAAACTTGCCCTGCTTTGTGCATGACGGTTTACCAGATAAAGTCCTTGAACAAGCGGTAAAAGCCAAAGCCTTTGGTTGTGCATTAGGGGCTCATATTGCTTACCCTGACCCTGTTTCGATGGGTTATGAACAGTTGCCTTTAAACCATGAACAGCTGGAACAGTGGATTTTGGTGCAATTGGGGGCGTTGTCCGCCGTATTAAAGCCTGAATCGCTGAAAATTGAACATATTCGTCCGCATGGAGCCTTGTATCAAGCCATGGCAAAAGACGCAGAAGTGGCTGCCGCTGTTGCCAATGCGGTGGCGAAATTTGATATTTGGTTGCCTTTAATCGGTTCTTACGGCACGTATTTGGACGACTTGGAAAAATCACATAATGTGATTGTCGCACCTGAAATCATTCTAGGTAAACGTTATTTAGCCAGTGGTTTAGAAGCCCCGAAGCAGCACCATGAATGGTTAAGCCCTTCTGCTTCTTTAGAGCAAGGGCGTTTGTTGTTGGAATCCAACGAGTTGGTTGCCCAAAACGGTACACGCATGTCCTGCCAATTCAAGACCCTACACATTAGCCCCACGATGCCGAATGCGTCGACTTTAGCCGAATCGCTCGCTATTGAACTGGGGCAAGCCATCCCCTTAAACGTCGCCAGTGCTGGGGAAAGTGGCTGGTTGCTCGAATATGACAACCGTCAAGATGTAGTGCCTACTTGCCCTTATGAAGATTATTAGGGGTAGGCGATTAAGTTAGGGTTTGAAAGTCTTAACTTAATTGAGATTGACACGTTTTTTCTTGTTTTTGTTTTAATAAGAGTGTAGTACTGTTTACAAGACGTTTATAGAAGGTTTACAATTGTGGCAAAATCCCGTTCTTTTCTTAAAACTTTGACGTGGATGCTCCCAGGTTATGAAATCAAGCGATGGTTGCTGATGTTTGCGGTGGGGTTTTCTTCCGTCGTCTTGGGTATTGCTATTCTGTTTAACTTGCAACCTGTCACATTTATTCTAAATATGATTAAATGGTTGGCGACGTTGGCACCGTCTCATGTAACAGGATCGTGCTTATTGGCGTTAGGGATTGGCTTCTTGGTCTTTGGATACTTGCGTACACGCAAAACCATGAACACCGTCATGGGCGAAAACGGCTGGGTCAGCAAGTTTATGGATGACCTCTATAAAAACCACAAGCTCGCCAGAGGACCCAAAATCGTCGCTATTGGTGGAGGCACAGGGCTTTCCACCTTATTGCGAGGACTCAAAACGTACACCAATAACATCACCGCCATTGTCACCGTCGGCGACGACGGCGGGAGTAGTGGGATTCTGCGAGAAGATCACGGCATCATTCCCCCTGGTGATATTCGCAACTGTATTGCGGCTTTAGCCAGTGAAGAAGAATTGATGACTTCCCTTTTTCAATACCGCTTTAAAAGCGGTGGAGGCTTGGGGGGGCATAGTTTTGGTAACCTCTTTTTAACGGCAATGTCTGCCGTTACGGGCGATATGCTCTCAGCGATTCGCACGTCTTCAAATGTTTTAAACATTCGGGGCAGGGTCTTGCCTTCCACACTTGAACCGATCACGCTTGTGGCAGAAATGGAAGACGGCTCCTTGATTCGTGGGGAATCTCAAATCCCTGAAGCGAAGGGCAAGATCAAGCGATTGTTGTGCGAACCTTATAATGCCAAACCTACGGACGAAGCCATTGAAGCCATTTTACAGGCGGATGTCATCATTCTTGGACCAGGGAGCTTGTTTACCAGCGTCATTCCCAACCTATTGCTTAAAGAAATCCGTGAAGCCATGCAAGCCAATACCCATGCTCCTAAAATCTACGTGGCAAATATCGTCACCCAGCCGGGTGAAACCGATGAAATGAGCCTAAGCGAGCATGTGGATGCTATTGAAGCCCATGCGGATCACCTCTTTCAGTTTGACATGGTGGTGGCGTCTTCCGCATTGCCTGAAAATTTGGTGGCTCGTTATGAACGTTATGAATCACCGCCTGTTGCTTTAGATGCGGAGCGTTTAAGGATCCGTGGTACGGAAGTGTTGTTGCGTCCGATTGTGGCAGAGTTTACGGCGGGGAATAAGACCTTGCGTCACAATCCGAATAAGGTGGCTCGTGTGGTGGTGTCTTGGTTGCGGAAGTACCAGCGTCAGCACCGTAAAACCATTCAAGTCACGCCTCTATTAACGGAAGTTTAGTTTTTGATAAAAACAGGACTTTTTCTGTAGATTTGAGTTATTTTCCACCATATAGGGGATGCTTTTGAAGGGTTGTTTTGTTATCGTATACTTAATGTACGCCTCAAGGTCAGCTTGAATCTAGCACAAGGACTACAATAACACGATGATACCCCTTAAGAATACAAGCCTTCGCAGTAACCGACGGACATGGTCCCCTAAAAAATCTACCCCGACAACCCCCACCGTGTGGATCGTGGAAGATGAACGCAAATGGCAAGACGCCTTTTCGCTTTTAGTCGGCATGGCATTTACAGACGTTCATATTCAACGAGCGGATTGTGCTGAACAAACCCAAGATTGGTTGACCCTTAGTGCCAAGCAAACGGCTCCCCAGTGGGCGGATGTCGTGTTAATGGATTGGCAGCTCGCCAATGGGGATGACGGCTTGGCGTTGGTGAATGCTTGGGTGGCTCAAGGTTTGCCAGCCGAACGAGTGATTATCGTGAGTGGGGCGGATGATGTGCCGTCGCATCCTTACACGGTGGTGACCAAATCGCAGGCGGGGGCTTTGCTCGTGCCGACTCTATTGCAAATGGCGAATAAAGTCTAAGGCATCTTTTAAGCTGTCCCACTTGGGGGCTAGGGGGACGGTTAAACCTTAGGTCCGTTAGTGAGTTTAGTCCTCCTTATAGAAAGCTCTGCGAAAGTCCTGTTCCCTCTCCTTGAGGAGAGGGCTAGGGAGAGGGGGGGATGTCTAAAACCGAGTGTTTACATCTACTCCCCACCCCAACCCTCCCCTTAAAGGGGAGGGAGTAAGATGCCTTTTAGACTTTTGCAGAGCTTTCTATACGCTATTCAATCGTTTAAATGGTATTAATTGTCAAGATTGAGGGTTTTTCTTACTTGAATCCGCCTTCCCTTTATACTCTTTTTGTGGATGGCAGGCTTCTTTCGCTCCATTTGTCGCTTGTTTTTCAAACTTGTGTTAGAATCACTGAAGTTAGTTTTATTGTTTTAGTCCTATTCTAAATTATGGAGATCCTTCCTATGATGACGATTTTTATTGAAGATATTCAAGCTCGTGAGATCTTAGACTCTCGTGGCAACCCTACCGTTGAAGTCGATGTTTACCTTTCTGGCGGATCCTCTGGTCGTGCCGCCGTGCCTTCAGGTGCTTCGACAGGTTCTCGTGAAGCCCTTGAAATGCGTGACGGCGACGCTAGCCGTTATGGCGGAAAAGGCGTCTTACAAGCAGTTGCCAACATCAATGACGACATCGCTGATGAACTCGTGGACTTGGATGCCACCGCTCAAGCCGATATTGACACCATTATGCTTGAAATGGACGGCACCGAAAATAAAAGCAAGCTCGGGGCTAATGCGATTTTAGGCGTCAGCTTAGCCACCGCTCGTGCAGCCGCCAATGCCTTGGATGTGCCTTTATACCGCTACTTGGGCGGTGTTCGTGCGAACACCTTGCCTGTTCCTTTGATGAACATCATCAACGGTGGTTCTCATGCCGACAACAACATCGATTTCCAAGAATTCATGATCGTCCCTGCGGCGGCGGAAAACTTCAGCGAATCACTTCGCTGGGGAACCGAAGTCTTCCATAGCTTGAAATCCGTTTTAAAAGGACGTGGCTTAAACACAGGTTTGGGCGATGAAGGCGGTTTTGCTCCCAACTTGCGTTCTAACGTGGAAGCCGTTGAACTGATTTTAGAAGCCATTGAAAAAGCAGGCTTTAGCCAAGATCAAGTCAAATTGGCTTTAGATGTTGCCGCTTCTGAATTTTACAAGAACGGTCAATATGTGTTAGAAGGCGAAGGTAAATCGCTTTCTTCTGCTGAAATGGCGAATTTCTTAAATGATTGGACGCGTCAATACCCGATTCTTTCCATTGAAGACGGTATGGCTGAGCAAGATTGGGATGGCTGGAAAATTCACACCGATCTTTCAGGCAAAACGACGCAAATCGTGGGCGATGACTTATTTGTCACCAACCAAGCGATTTTAGCGGAAGGCATTCAAAAGCAAATCGCCAATAGCATCTTGATTAAAGTGAATCAAATCGGCACGTTGACAGAAACGTTGGCAACCATTGATTTAGCTCATCGTTCAGGTTACACCACCGTGATTTCGCATCGTTCTGGTGAAACGGAAGATACCTTCATTGCCGATTTAGCAGTTGCGGTGAATGCAGGGCAGATCAAAACAGGTTCGGTGAACCGTTCGGAGCGTGTGGCGAAATACAACCAGTTGCTTCGCATTGAAGAAGAGTTGGGTTCAGCGGCTCGTTTTGCTGGGTTGGATGCGTTTAAAGCAACTAACACGCCTAGTGCTAAAACCGCTTGCAGTATTGGTTAATAGCCTCCTTCTTTGTTGAATTTCAAAAGATCCCCCTCTCTATTTTTAGAGAGGGGGATCTTTGATTACAAACGACTCAAAAACAAGCACAAAAAAGAGGTCTGATAGGTTTTATGCTATTGATGTGTAGGTATAAAGGGGACTGTATGAGCCAAAATGCGTTTAATACGAATATGCCTCCCCTGTCTTCGTGGGGATACCCTAGCACGGCTTTGCCTAACTCGACCGTTGTGGATCCTGATGCCAAGGTCTTTACACAGGTGGATATTAAAGGCTACGATTCCAAGAAGATTTATGGAGATAAATTCTTAACGTGGTGTAAAATTCAATTCCAAGGGCTAACACTAGAGATGAAAGCCGTCGACAAGTTTGTGACCCAACAGCTCACGCATGTGCAGAAAACCCCTTATATCGATACCTCTAAAAGCACGGCAGAATTATTTGGCTTAAAAGAAATCGATACCTTGAAGCATCGCACCGATATTGAACAACTCTTTCAAAAGCCTCAAGCGTATCAACAGCAGATTCAAACGCAAAGTAAAGCGATGAAGTCCGCCTTTCAAGCATGGACGAAGACCCCTCAAAGTTTAGCCAGTGGGGCAAAACAATTCCTCCATGCCAGTTTTACGAAACCGTTTACCAACTTATGGGCAGGGCAAGAAGTGGTAAGTTCCGCCTTGAGTGCCTTTGCGTCTATTCTATTTGCGGTGAATGTGGGTAAAAAAACCTATGATGCCCATGAAAGTGCCTATAATGAAGGACAACGAGGCGGTGAACTCGCCTTGACGACAACAGGCGAGTTGGCGAAAGAAACGACCAAAGGCGGCTTAACATGGATGGCAGGCTCGGTGGGAGCTGCTGCGATTGGGCATACACTTGGCACAAATATCGGGGGGATTAAAGAAGGATCGACGTTTGCTCGTTTTAAGACCTTGCCGACACGCATTGCCGTTATTTTGGGAGCCGTGCTTGCAGGTGCTACGACTCAAGCCATTTTAGATTGGATTTTGCCTAGTCGACCGATGGTTAAAAAAGTGAGCCTCAACGATATACAGCAGGAAGCGGAGCAGAAACAAGCCAAACTTTCCTAATATATAGTATTCGATAGATGAAACAGGCTATGAGGCTATTCTAGGAGCCTAGATTTTTTTGTGCGGGCGTGTAGTGAGACCTACATAACCAAACAAAAAAATCGTAGCGACAACGAAGAGACCATAGACCGTTTTATATAGCGGATACTAGAGCTTGGACGTTCTCTAACACTTCCACCACCGCTAAACCATTCTGGTCATCCGATTGCGGTTGCCAGCCTCCAGCCAGTGCGTTGACAAAATGTTGACATTCCAAACGTAACGGCTCTAAGGGCAAGTAGTCCACCACCTTTTCATGTCGATGCCCTACTTCATCGAAATGCACCTGCACCAAGCGATTGGCTAAAGGCAAGGTGTCATCTAAAATTAAAGATGCTTTCGTCCCCACCACGAGCAATTGCACTTGCTTTTTCGGATACATCCAACTCGTTTGCAAATGAGCCATCACCCCATTTTGAAACTGAAAAGACGCTTGCACCAGATCGATTTTATCGTCGACTGCTGAGGTGTTTTGAGCGGTGACCGCTTTAACGTGTGGCACTTCACCGTTCATTAGGTAGATCAATACGGAAAGATCATGCGGGGCGAGATCCCAAAACACGTTGCGGTCGTTGCGTCCGTGATTGTAGTTTAAACGGTCGCTTTGAATGTAGCGTAAATCGCCCAAAACGCCTGAATCGATGACTTGTTTGACACGGTTAATCGCAGGGTGATACATGAGCAAATGCCCAACCATCAGCGTTTTTTGATGAAATTGTGCCACTTGCACCAAGTCTTGAGCGTCTTTAAGCGTGGTGGCGAGAGGCTTTTCCACATAAAGATGTTTGCCTGCTTGCAAGACTTGCTTGCCTAAAGGGTAGTGCGTTAAAGACGGCGTCGCTAGGACGACGGCATCAATGTCAGGGTTCGCGAGTACCGCTTCAAAGGACAATTCGCCTTTGATGTGAGGGTATTCGGCTTGGAAATGAGCTAGTGCATCAGGGCGAGCATCACAAATGGTGTGCAAATGTCCAAGGGCGTCAAAATTGCGGATGAGGTTTTTGCCCCAATAGCCTGCACCCACAACAGCAATACGTATGGGGGATGTTGAGCTGGCGTGCATGGGTATTCCTTTAGATCTTAACGACCCTTTTAGTATAATGTAAATATCAAAAAATGGTAGAATGTATCCTATTCAACAATCGCCTTAATGCAGTAGAACCCTTGATAAAAATAAGCCTTTCCTCCATAATGATAGATAAGTATCTCTAATTTTGTAGAAAGTTGCTATGTCGGACTTATCACCTTCCCCCACGTCTGAAACCGAAACGACTCGCAACTTGGCGTTGTTACAACGTTTGAGCTTGGCGGTGAATACCAGCGTCTTGCAAGACGACATCTTCGATGCCATTGGCTTAGTCTTACGAGATTTCTTTCAGTTTGACGGCTTAACGCTCGCCATTCTTGCCCCGAACTTGCAAGGCATCGGCAGAGTCATTCACATCGACAGCGACGGCTTTGCGGATACGCAAAGCGAGCATCATCGCTATACAGGCACGGATCCCCTGCTTGAACCTTTGTTGAGCTACCGAAATACGCCGTTTTTCCTAAAACCTGAAGAAAATCCTGCGAGCATTTTACTGCCCAACTATCGATGCCACGCCTTGGTCTACCCTGTGTTCACCAAGCGTCAGCCTGTGGGCATTTTGGTCATGAACCGCCAAGAACGCTTTGAAGCCTTTAGCGAAGAAGAAAAAGCCTTGCTTGAAGTGGGCTTGCCTTTACTGGCACTTGCCCTTGAACAAGCCCGTTTGTACAGCGATATGCAGATTTTAATGGGTCGCCAATTTTTGATGAATCACTTGAGTGTGAAAATCCGCCAAAGCTTAGAGCTGACACAGATTTTGAAAACCGCTGCCAATGAAGTGGGGCAAGTCTTGGGCGTCAGCCGTTGTACGATTCACGCCTTTAATGAACCGATCCCCCTTAATCAAGCACTGGATGTCTCTCAAGCGAAAATCCCTGAAAGCACGCCGTATAGTTATACCTTGGCAGGTACGGGGGCGTATCGGGCTAATCCGCATTATACGCATCCTTATGGGTTTGAATGGCAGGTGTTGACACGTCAAACCATTCCTGAAGAAGTTTTGCATAATCAATTGAAGCCCTTTTTCTTCTTTCAAGACGGCAAACCGTTTCACGAAGGTTGGATGGCAAGCAAAGCCTTTTATGATGAAAACCAGTTGCAGTCCTTGGC
>JBILSS010000090.1:0-8985 GCA_044371965.1 Vampirovibrionales bacterium | reverse complement strand
GATTTAAAATGAGGGCTGTTAAAAGCTTTAGTGCGTCCATTTCTACTGAATTTCTGCTCTGTTCTTTTTGTATCAATGTATCAATGTATCAATGTAAATCGTGGAGAAATCCAATCATGTGGCTTAGCTCAACCGCCTTTAAAATTAGTCCGTTGCTTCGTGCTTACAAACCCACTACTATCCAAGAAAACCCTGTTCAAGGCTCCGCAAAAGGCTCGAACTTGCTTCACTTGGACAGCTTCCGTACCCAACGGCAAGGCAAAATAGAGATTTCAGAGGCACTACAATTGGCGATGGATCATATGAATTATGGTGTTACCCTGATTCGTCCTAATGAAAAAAACGCCTTACTTGAGCATTTGCCTCCTGAAAAAGCCTTTGAACATTTGCAGAATGCCAAAACCGTTGTTTTTGGAGATAGTCACGGTAACGGACTCATGTTTATTGAAAATATGCTGATGTTTGGCATGCTTAAAGTCAAAAATAAAAAATCCTATAAAGCCTTTTTGGATGCTTATAAAGCCTTTGAAAAAGATAACCGCCCTTCGTACAAAACGTTTATTGAAACGAGGGATAAAGAAGACTATACCTATACCGAAAAAATGAAGCAGCTCGATCAAGCGTGGTTAAAAAAAGGCGGAGAAACGCTCCAAGCTGGACGTTTACTTAAATTGATTAAACTTTTGCCTGATGCCATCGAAGTCGATAAAAAAGCCGTCCAAAATAAAAAAGCGATTTGCGTAGGGGATGAACTCGGCGATCGAGGCCCTAGCGATTGGATCCTCCTAGAAGTCCTCGCAATGATTCGTGAACATAAAAACGCAAAGGATGATACACTTGTATTCAACCTGAGTAATCATGCCACAGGATATTTTTATTCAGGACCTAAAAGTGTCAGTAAAACTTTAGCCACACTAGCCCAAGAACGTCAAAATTTCTTAACTCATCCTATTGCTTCAAAAAAAGGAATCAAAAGTCTTTATAACACCCGTTCAATGGGGGAGGCCTATAGCGGGTTCAACGCTCTGCCTGATGGTGACAAAAAGACAGAGGCGTTCAATCGTTACCAAGACTTACTCAAAAAGCAGTATATGAACCACAAGCTTATTCACCAAGAAGGGCATGTCGTCACCACGCACGCCTTTGTGTCTAAAGAAACAGAGCAGAAATGGCGGGACTTCCTACACAGCTTGGATCCTCAAACCTTTTCGGATAAAGACACGTCTTTACATCTTCAATCAGGTGAAGCTTACCAAAAAACGATCGCCAAAATAAACGCCCTAACGCACGATTACTTAATCTATCAAATGGCGAATCAAAAACAAAAAGAAGGAACTGTAAGTAATTTAACGGAACAAACGCTTGACGCATTAGGTAATTTGATTTATCACACCGTCGATGAGCGAGAAAAGCCGAAACAGCCTCACTGGCTTCACGGCGGTTTTCAAAACCTTGAAGAAGCAGGCTTTGTGCCACCTGCCGACTTATGTAACGGTAAGACGCCTCACCGTATTTATGGGCATACAGGCAAAAAAGACGAACCTGCCAACAATCACTTGGATTTAGTAAATAGTGACGAAGCTCCTTTCTTAAAGAAGCTGTGGGTGTCTTGTGTCAATCATACGGTTCGTAAATACGAAGAGTGGCAAAATCTTTATGTTCGAAAAAAAGGGAAGGACGGCAAGCCTCATAAAGAAAATCCCATTGTGATTATCGAGTAAGTGTCAGAATAAAATAATCGTGTTAAACTATAAGTATCGTTTCGTTGGTATGAGGTAAACTCCCATGACCCTGCAACAAAGTTTCGTTGCTCTAAAGCCCGATGCCGTTCAACGAGGGCTAACCGCTGATATTATTCATCGCTTTGAACTCAAAGGCTTAAAGCTGGTGGCTTTAAAAATGCTGAAGGTGGATGAAGCCTTGGCTGCTCAACATTATGCCGAACATATTGGCAAGGATTTTTACCCCAGCTTGGTGAACTTCATTACCAGTGGTCCTATCATCGCTATGGTGTGGGAAGGGCGTGATGCCATTGCCGTTTGCCGCCGTGTGATTGGTAATACCGATCCTGAAAAGGCGGAACCTGGTACGATTCGCTTTGATTTTGGACAGGCACCCCAGCGTAACATCATTCACGGATGCGATTCGCCTGAAAGTGCCTTGCGTGAAATCGCCCTCTACTTCAAGCCCGAAGAGATTTTAAGCGGTTGGAATCGTGATATTGACAAGTGGATTGTGCCTGGTGGTTTGTAGAAACCCCTCAAGGAAAAGATCATGGCATTTTATCCGCCGAATGTAGAATCACTCTTGAAACTTGCCCTAGAAGAAGACTTGGGGCAGGGGGATGTTCTCGGTGAATCGCTTCAATCTTGCTTGGGCAAGGCTCGTAAGCGTTTTCAAATCGTGCCTCGTCAAGCGTGCCTCGTCAGTGGTTTAAAAGCGGTGGAAACCCTCATCCGCTTGGGTGGCTTTGACGTTCAACTCAAGCCCTTTTGTGCCGACGGTGCTAGCCTTTCCGCTTTTACACCCATCGCTGAACTAGACGGTTTGCTTTTGGATGTACTTGCCCTAGAACGTACTGCCTTAAACGTTTTGCAACACCTTAGTGGTGTGGCGACCTTGACGCACGCCTTTGTTCAAGCGGTGGAAGGCACATCGACGAAAATTGTGCATACCCGAAAAACGTTGGGGGGCTGGCGTTTCTTACAACAGCAAGCCGTCTTACATGGGGGTGGCAACTCTCATCGTTATAACTTGAGTCATACGGCGATGTTGAAAGACAATCTCATTCAATCGCTAGAAATGCCATTGGAAGCCGTTACCCACTTGGTGCGTCAACGCTTGCCCCATACCGCTAAACTTGAAATTGAATGCGATACGCTAGAGCAAATTCCCCTTGCCCTAAAGGCACAAGCTCAAGTCATTTTGTTGGACAACATGACGTTGGACGACATCCAAGAAGCGGTGACGCTGATTGCGGGTCGAGCGGTGGTGGAAGTTTCGGGAGGCATTACGCTAGCGAATGTAAAAGCCTATGCCCAAGCAGGGGTGGATGTGATTTCCACGAGTCAAATCACGATGGCTGCTCCGCCTATTGATATTGGGTTGGACACGCTTTAACGGCTTCTGCTAACACCTGTATCGGATGCAAAACCTCGATCTTCGCTGTTGGGGCATAAACCGCAAGCGATGCCTTCAACTGAATCAGGCATCCTGGGTTGCCCACCACCACGACATCCGCCCCTGTGGCTAAAATGGCTTGCACTTTCTCTTGAGCAATGGCTTCCGCCAAATCAGGATGCTCTAAATTATAAATACCAGCACTCCCACAACAACTGCTTGCATTTTGCATGGGAATAAAGCTAAGATTTTCGACTTGTTGAAGCAGAGCTAAAGGGGCTTCCGTCACACCTTGAGCATGCGTCAAATGGCAAGATCCCTGATACGTCACCACCGTCGGCGTTTCAAGCGATAAAGCAGGCAACCGCTGGTGATGCGTCCAAATAAAGGCGTGAATATCTTCGGTGGATCGAGCAATTTCAGCCAAAACTGCTGGTGAATCTTGTAGAGCAAGGCTTTCGCCTAAATGGGCGTAATCCTTCAACATAGCACCGCATCCTCCTGCGTTAGACAGGGTCGTTTGCTTGCTCGATGCTTGCCATGCTTGGGCGTTTTCTTTCAGGCAAGCTTCTGTTTCTTTCGCCAAACCGTGATGCGACGCCAACGCCCCACAACAGCCCAAGGGGCTTGCCGTGACGCTAAAACCCATCGCCGCCAACACGTCTAGGCAGGCATTATGCACATCGGGCATGAGGTGCTTCATTACGCAACCTAAGTGAAGAGCGAGTTCCGCATCAGGGTTAAGCCTTTTTAAGTCGGCATCAAGCCCTTTAGAAGGAATGGGCATCCAAAAACGGGTTTTTTCTGAAATAAAACGAGGCATCCACGAGGCTTGTAAAAGACGACGAAAACCAAGTGCATCGCCCAGCTTCATGCCAGCCGTGATGAATGACAAAAGGGCATCCTGCTTTAAGACGGCTTGCATGACTTGAGCCAGCAGGCTAAAACGCCCAAGCCCCTTGGCATGCGTCGTTAAACGCCCTGCTTCTAGCACATGGTGATACTTCACTTGTGACGGACACGCCGTTTCGCACGCCATACACCCCAAGCACGTTTCAAGGGCTGGCACCAAGTCGGCAAAAGGCAAACGCCCGTCATGGACGGCTTGACTTAGGTGGATGCGTCCACGAGGGCTTTGGGATTCATCGCCTGTTTGGACGTAAGTCGGGCAAGCACTCAAGCACATCCCGCAATGAATGCAGGTTTCAAAGGCTTTTTCGAGATCCTGTTCAAGCTTGTTTTCTAAGGTGTTAGGCATTATAGACTCCCTCCTCAAAGTACGGTGAACGGAGTTGTTCAGGCGTAATTCCCCATGCACGACGCAAGTCCCGCCACTGTTGCCACAAGGCTTCGGGGACTTTAGCTTGCCATAACGGCGACGCATCATCCCCTCGCCACAAGGGAGCCAATGGGGCTGTAAAGGCTTGAGCCTGCTCGTTTAAAGGGAATCCCGAAAAGCAGGTGTTTAATAGTTCGTCAGATCCTTGCCAAGTAAGGTAGGCGGTTTCTTCCGCATAGCTCAAGGCTTCTAAGCCTGTCGGAGGCGACATTTTCAGCCCCTTTTCTAGTAAGCTAAACTCGGCTTGAGAAGTCTTCCACTGAAAAAAACGTTTGGGGGAAATCGACACGGCAGACGTCCTTAAGCAAACGCCGATCGGTATGCCCAAGGTGCCGTGAAAGCCTAAGTGCAGGCGGTGTAAGTCATAGCCTGTCACATTTTTGAGGACTCGCCCGCCTGAGCTGATGATTTGCCCTTGTGCATCCAGCCAGTGTAAGCCTAACACTCGCTTGCGAAGAGGCATTTGCCACACATCGGAAGGCAGTGGAGGGGCGTAGGCGAAGGCTTGAGCCAGCGTCCACTGCGGTGGGTAGTCGAGGTGGAGGGTTTGATTGTGGACGGCTAAACGATCTTCAATGTCGGCGAGCGTCCAATGTGTCGGGAGGTAGGCGACGAACTCTTCTTGCCAGTGATGAAAGGCATCGGGCTGGGCTTTGGCGATTGTGTGCCAAGTGTCCAACACGCTGGGGGCTTCTGCCAAAAAGGGAGACGCCACCGCCAAGTCACGCTGATGCACGGCGTTTTGAAACGCCTGTTTTTCTTCAGGCGTCAGTGCTTGTCGTGGGGGGAGTGAAGACGTCATTTAGAATGCCTCCTGCTGGGTATACCCCTAGTCTAGCACAAAAAAGATGCGACACTCACCCCTTCAACGCATGGACGCCGTCCCAGTTGAGGCGAACCAAGCTCGTGCGGAGCTGGTCTTGATACTGCCAATGCCAGTCGGCATCGCTTGAAAAGTAAGGCAAACGCCCCAAAAACAGCCAGCTCGGGTAGTTCACAAACCAGTCTTGCCACGACTCATCCAAACTCGCCCGATGCGGGGCTTGGGTCATCAGCACATTCAACGAATGCCACTGCCCCAAACAGGTAAAGGCATACAAGGTGTCCGTATCCGCCACTTGATTCGGCGTGGTTAAATAGAGCAAGCTGACGTTCAGCTTCGGCAAAAGAGCTTCCACCAAGCTAGCATCACTCACATTCATCACCACATACCGATAGTTCTTCGCCAGCAGTCGAGGCCAACCGTATCGCAACGCCTTTTGCACGCAGGCATCGGCGAGCAGGGCATCGGTGGCTTCAACCAAGTGATCGTCTTGCTGGCTGGGGTAAAGGCTCAAGCCTTCATGCACCCCTTGAATCGTGTAAGGCGTTTCCGCCAAATGCCAATCCACTTCCGCACTGGGATTCACCTTGTTTTCATGCAACTGCACCAGCGTTTCATACAGCGAAGCTCCTTGAAACGCCTTAAGCGATTCTTCGCCTTTGAGCTTGCGTAAAATGCCACAGTCCACCGTGGTATCCACCCACAAAGTCGGTTCTTTACAGCCTTGCATGAGGCTAAAAAGCCCTTCAATGAAGGTGGATTTTCCGCTTCCTGCTTCACCAGCCACCACCAAAACGCTGGTGAGTCCTTTATAATTTGCCATGTGAACCGATTATGGACATCTAAAAACCTTTTATAGCCGTTTTAGATTTTTCTGTACAGTAGGTTAGACGAGGAGCCTAGATTATTTTGTGAAGGCGTGTAGATAGACCTACATAACTGAGCAAAATAATCGTAGCGACAAAGTATAAACACTGTAAAGGAAATTATTAAATGGCTATATCCCACTTATGATATAGTCTTATTGTAAGCTTTTTGAAGACTTTTGGTCAAATGGAAGGTTTCATGCTCCGTTTTTCGCTGGTGACGTCAGAGACCTTTGCTCGCACAAAGGTTCTCCGACACCTCTAAATGCGTTCAAGGGGGGACGGGGGAGGACGTATTGCGTTTCTCCTCCCCTTCGTCCCCCCTTGAAAATCCCCCCTGAAACCCCACCTCGTCGCATCATTCTCGTTGCACGACGTCCGCAAAATGTCTCGGAAGCCTCGCATTTAGTGCGTTGACGTCTGTTTGAACAGCGTCCGAAAACGTGGTATGAGACTAAAAAGGACTAATTGCTTCGATGTTCGACTTGCTTCACTGGAAAATACGCCAAGCCCTCTGCCCCTTCAAACGAGCCGTTGACCCTTCGCAATGGCTCATGAACCTCGATGTGTCTGCCTATACGCAAGCGTCAACGCCTGATTTAACGCTCCGTCAAACGCAGTTGTTAGAAGCGTATCCTCACTTTAAGGACTTGCCTCCTTCGTGGGGGTGGGTGAAGCTGGAATCGCTTTACCAGCTGGATCAAATCGCCACCTTGCTAGAAACGCATCCGATGCCACAGGCGAAAACCTGCCGTTGGGTGGATGTTGGCTCTAAAAACGGAGCCACCTTAGGGGCTTGCATTGCGGTGGCGGCTCAATTGGGCGAAACGGTGCAGGTCACAGGGCTTGAAATCGACACCTTTCGCTACTACCTAGACGGCTACACCCGAAGCGATTATGCTCGTGGATTGGTGAAAAGCTTTGCCGAAACCCCTGCCTTAAAAGCCTTGGGGACGCTCGATTTTGTCGAAGCCGATGTGAACGACTATGCTCAAACGCATCCTGCCACGGCGGATGTGGTGTCCTGCTTTTTACCGTTTGTCTTGACGAAAGAACATATGGCGTGGGGTTTGCCGAAGCAAGATTTCGATCCGCAAGCCTTCTTTAAAAGCGTGTGGGACTTGGTCAAGCCCAATGGGTTTTTACTCATCAGCAATTTAAGTGAAGACGAAGTCCACGCACAACGACAAATTTTAGAGGCTTTAGAAGCCGATTTGCCTCTAGGGCAAGGCATGCTTCGTCACCTAGAGGCTTTAGAAGTCGAAACCCGTTTTATGAAATGTAGTGAAGAAAAGAGGTTCCTATGGATGCTCCAAAAAATAAGTTAACCATTCTACTGGCGAGCGGAAACTTGCACAAGGTGGAAGAAATACAGGCGTTCTTTCAAGCGTCTGGTTTAGACGTCGCCGTTTTGCCTGCCACAAGTTTAGACGGCTTAGATGAAAACGCTCCCACGTTTTTGGGCAATGCAGAAATCAAGGCTCGATTTGTGCTAAATGAAGCCCAAGCTCGAAACGCCACCTTCACCCTAGGGGACGATTCAGGCTTCATCGTCGAAGCTTTAGCAGGGCATCAAGGTTTGGCGGACTTCCCTGGTGTGCGGTCGAATCGCTGGTTGGCGGGCGATGTGACCCATGCGGAACGCTGTCGTGGGATTTACGACCTGCTGGGGGAAACCACTCAACGCACCGCTCGTTTTGTGTGTGCCATGTCGTTGATTCAGGTTGAAACAGGCGAGGTTTTTTCTGTCGAAGGCGTGTGTCCCTTGTGGATTCGTCAAGATGGTGAACTGGTAGGGTCTAACGGCTTTGGGTATGATCCGATAGTGCATTATGTGGATGAGCAAGAAAATGTTTCCCCACAAAGTATGGCAGAATTAAGCTTGGTTGAAAAAACAGCGATTAGTCATCGGGGGCGAGCTTTACGACAAATTTTTGCAATTCTGCAGACGTCTGCTTATGCGTCGAGTTAGGCATTCCCACTTTACAAACAAAGCAAAAAGCAGGGGTACACCCCTGCTTTTTCAAATGTGAGAAGTATTAATAACACTAGGGAGCGGCATTTAACACACGAATAATTTCAGGAGTTAAGTCCGTCCCACCCGTGACAATCGATTGTTGATCAATCACAACAGTCACACCTTTTTGTTGAGCCACTTTTTTAATGGTGGTTGTAACGGTGTCGTCTACCGATTTCAAGCTGGTGTTCGACCACTCTTGAAAGGATTTAATTTCACCTTGCAATTTGGTTTCTAATTGCTGTTCTAAGTTTTTAGTCGCAATAGGATTCTTAGAATTCAACGCACGACTATCTTCAATTTGTTTGACGTAATCGGCTTGGTTTTTACGAAGACCCGCATCTTTCACTTTGATTTCGCCAATTAGTTTTTGGGCTTTTTCATAGCCATTACGGATTTGGTCATAATTCACATAACCCACGACATCGGCAAAGGCCTGGCCAGAAGCAGAACCCAATAAAACGAGGGCAAGTGCCACACAAGACACACGACGAGACAGAGCATTCAACATAATTGATCTTTCCTTCACGATTTCCATATAAACTATACATACAACAGAAGCCTATATAATGCTTAGCATAGTTTATTCTAGCATATTTTGTCTAAAGATAAAAGATTTTTTACATTATTTGATTGAGTCCATTGATTAAGCTGTTTGATTAAAATTGATTGGGAGTGTTCAAGAAGAAAAGCTATAGCCAAGTTTAGAGTTTTCTGTACAGTAGGCTATTCTAGGAGCCTAGACTCGCAGATGTGTGATTGTACAAAGACGTACATAAGCACATCGAGAATCGTAGCGACAACGAAGAGACACTGTACA
>JBILSS010000201.1:0-2644 GCA_044371965.1 Vampirovibrionales bacterium | reverse complement strand
TCGTCCTCGCAAGTGCTTGAATTTCAAGACCCCGTGGGAGGTACAGCATGCTGTGGCTTAACCGCCACCCCCTGCGACACTTGTTACTTGAATCCGCCTTCTGTTATGTAGATCTGTCTACACGCCCACACAAAAATAATCAGGCTTCTAGAATAGCCTCATAGCCTGTTTCATCTATCGAACATTTTGGGAATATCTTGGTCTATGGGAAAGGTATCGGTGGATGTGAAACGTCGCTTAAATGACTTGTAACATTCCGTTACGAAACGAATCAAAAATTAGAAAACAGGGTTTTATGCTGATAAGGACATCCATATCAAGAAGAGGTCTCTCAATGACTGATTTTTCAAACTATAACAACAGAGTTTATTCCAATCCAGAATCAGCAAGAATACATCAAGAAATGGATTTTCAAGATATAGCAACCGAAAATAATTTAGGTGCTAATTCCGATAACCGTTTTCAAACTCCCGAACAGGAGAATAAAAATGGGTGGATTTTACCCACTGTTGCTCTTACAACCACCACTATATTCGCTATTTCACAACGTAAAAAAATCGGTGAGGCGTGGAAATTTATGAGTCGAAACGGAAGTAAAGCCACTCCACAAGCAGGCGTTAAAAAATCTTCTTCTCTTAGTACAGAAGAAACTTCAAATCTAATTACAGGCTTTTTTGGTATTGGTGATTTAATCAAACATATTTTTTAGAGCCTTACAACGCCGCTGGCTGATACAAGAAGGTATAGTATTCAATCGCCATACGATCGCTGTCAAAGTACAAGGACGAAAACTGGATCGCACGTTGCATTAATTCAGCCCACTTTTGCGGATGATCATAATACGTCGGCAAAACACGGTCTTCAATAATGGTCATCATGCTTTCATAATCCCGTTGATGCAACTCGGCATCGCTGGCATTGCCGCTCGTGCCTTCAGGGTTGATGATGTATCCGTTGTACTCGTCGAAAGTGCCTTCTACTGCCCAGCCGTCATCGGTCGACATGTGCAACGTGCCGTTGAAATTGGCGGACATCCCTGATGTGCCTGAGGCTTCTAAAGGGCGTTGCGGCGTATTGAGCCATAAATCGGCGCCACGCTTCATGCGACCCGAAAGTTCAAGTTCGTAACCAGGTAAAATCGCTACGCCCGTCATGGTTTTAGACAAAGCAATCACGTGGTTGAAGGTGTCACGTCCCCAAGTGTCTTTAGGGTGAAACTTGCCTGCAAAAACGATTTGAAGCTTTTTAGAATCCAGCAAACGCTTAATGCGAGCCATATCCTTAAAAATAAGATCCGCACGCTTGTAAGCGGTGAAGCGTCTTGCCCACACGATGGTAAACACATCAGGATCCAGCTTAGTGCCGGCTTCCTTGTTCACAAATTCGATGAACTCTTTACGCATGACTTTCTTGGTGCTTAATAGTTCATCCGCCGTTTTGGCATTGGCGATGCGTTCGTCTTGCCAGTATTTCAAGTTCGTGGCGTTGGTCACGGCGTGAATGTTACAACGCCCTTGCACCCACTTCCACATATCGGCAGCGACTTCTCCGTGTAGTTGAGAAACGCCATTGGCGAGACGGCTTAAACGCAAGGCGGCTACTGTTAGTGAGAAATGATCGCCACCTAGACGGCAGGCTTCGTCCCGATGCGTGTTGACGAAGAAGCCCGCATCGAGCAATAAATCGACAGGGTGAATCTCGTTGCCAGCAGGCACTGGGGTATGCGTGGTGAATACTAATTTTGAACGTACCAAATCGTAGTTATTGCCGTACATTCTCAAGAGTTCAAAGGCAGCAGGCAAGGCATGCCCTTCATTCATATGCACGGTGTCAAATTTCACAGAAAGGGCGGACAAGGCACGCACGCCCCCCACACCCAAGATGATTTCTTGTGCGACCCGAACCCGTTCGTCTGAATCATAAAGCTTATTGGAATAGTCCCTAACGTGCTGAGGATTTTCAGGCAGGTCGGTGGTTAAGAAGTAGCAAGGGCAAGTGCCGAAAGTCTTGGGTTCAAGCAAGAAGGGCTTGACTTTGACTTCTTCGCCGTAGATGGTGACATCCACGGTGACGCCTGTATCGACGAGGAAATCGTAGGAACGGTCGATGTATTTGATTTGGATTTCGTTGTTTTCGTCGATGTATTGGTCGCCGTAGCCCTGCTTCCATAAGATGCTAACACCAACCATGGGCAAGCCCAAGTTACCAGCGGAAAGCATGTGGGAGCCTGACAAAAAGCCCAAGCCGCCTGAATAGGTGTGAAAACTTTGATCGATCGCCATTTCCATGGTGAAATAAGCCACTTTTTGTAGAAGCGTAAGGTGCATGAGGGGGGAATCCTTTCAAAACTGAATGATGAGGGAATGAAGCACATTCAATTGTTTTTATAACTTTAATACAGTCTACCTTATCTAATTGAAAATGTGCAAGCGTCTTAGGGATAAGATACTGTATCAGTGGGACGTGTTAGCATTGAATCCGTCTGCAGATAGTGTTTTATCTATAAAGCATTATATAATACGCTTCCTAACCAAAATGCGTAAGCCTTGTTTTGTTTGAAGAATGGGGGGTTTTTCTGTTCCTTTTAACGCTGGTGCTTGGGGGTCTTTGTGCCGCCAAAGACTCCCCAAACCCCCAAAGGCGG
>JBILSS010000200.1:0-2674 GCA_044371965.1 Vampirovibrionales bacterium | reverse complement strand
GTATTCGGCTTAGGCTTATGGGCAAGCCTCATAGTCAAAGTAAAAATCAATCGTGATATACTCCCCACGGTACCCTGTGGGTAAAGGTGGAAAATTCGTCGCCGTAATGGCGGAAGTAGCCAATTCTTCAAACAAAGCGTTGCCACTAGAACGTTTTAAACGATAGTTCAACAATGCTCCTGTGCGTGAAATAACTAGCGTGTATTCAGAAGTTAATGAACTTAGTTCCTGAGAAGGTAGCCAGTTTTGGTTAATACGCCGTTGCACGGTTGAGACATAAGGCGACATATCCACGTCTGCTAGGGCATCTACGCCTGCCCCGTATTGACCCTTGGCGTTAAACTGGCCGTTGTTTCCATTGCGTTCGAGGCGCCATTCGTTGGGGCATTCGTAATGAGTTTCGTTAAACTGGTCGTTGGTTTCATTGCGTTTGACGCTTATAGCCGAGGCAACATGAATCAAGTGAATTGAATTACTTGCTGCGAGAGCATGAGCTTGCTTGGTAAATTTAGCGTTGGTAATAACCATTCCTTTTGTACAGTTATAATGAGCCATACCACCCACGACTTCTTGAACAGCATTGACCCCCACGGAAGAAGAGGAACGCTTCACTTGCACCGCAATGGATGTAAACGAAGCAGGCGTACTCAAAATTAAATCGACCCCATAATCACCTGAAACAGGGGTATTACGGACGGTAAAACCCTGTTTTTCAAATTCAATTTTTAAGAGACGTTCAAAAGCTTCGCCATTTAATTCATTGACTGTGGGATCTTCTAAAATAAGCCTTAACTCTTTTGTGACTTCTGGAAATTGTATATTCGTGGCACAGTGATTTTGCATTTCAGTTTCTCGTTTAAGGAAATGGGTGTACCAATCGTTCAAGTTTTCATGCAAGCACAATTCTTTTGCTACAATGGTTTTTTTCAAGGCTTCCTGATGCAACCCCTTTTTTAGTGAACGATTGATATCCCAATCCAGCAGTTTTGGCGATTTGGGATTAAGCTTAAGGGCTTCTAAATAGTCGGCTTCATAACCTGCGTCATCATTTAAACTAAGGCGTAAATCTCCACGCAGTTGGTAAAGTTCAGACGTAAAGCTTGTTTTATTCACCGTCATCATTCTATTAAACAAGCTCAGGGCATCCACAGTAGACAAGCCTCTGTGACGAGATTCGCTTGTATAAAGAGATTCCCTTACATAATAAGCAAGAACATAGGGTGAGTTGGGTACATGTTCTAAGAACGCTTCTAATTCTTGTGTCCATAAATCACTACGTTTTTCGATGGTTTGTATATAAGCCCACCAATCCTGTATGAATTCATTGCTAGGGTTGTTTTTACACAAGGAAGCAAATGTAACTGTGCCAAATTCGGGACGAGCCTTACGAAATAAGACAAAAGGTAGAATAGTTACAAGAGATACTCCTACAAAATAAATTACACCTAAGATAGGTAAGAACATAAGTAAGACGCCCATTATAATAAGAGGCAGAAGCCCCAAGCAAAAAATGCCACATTTAATATCGTCATAGTCAGTGTGACCGACTGGAAACAACATAGTCAGCACACATAATATGTAGCAAAATAGAGGAGCATGACCTAGCCAACTGCTATTAGGAATAGTAAGGAGAATCAACCATGAAGAGGTTAAAGTCAAGTATCCCGCCAAACTTAAAAGCCCCACAATGCAAAAGAAATAGGTGCAAAAGGAGAAGATTTTGTCCTTTTTTTCTATTTTTTGCACATATTTTAATAAATGAGGATTGCACGTTTCAGCAGGTACTTGTTCAGTAGGCGTGGGGTCTTTAGTCGTAACAGGCACTTGATTACCTAACGAAAAGACTAACGGACTACAAAAATCATTCATTATTGAGGCTACCTTCTTTTTGATTTAAGCTCTACTTTGGTCTAGTGATTTGACATAGGGTTCCATTATTTCATTCAAAGGCTTTAATAGGAAATTGTCAAAAATGTCGTGTGATAGTACAAGATATTGAACCATTGCTAAACAAGCGGTAAGCAGTTTATTTCGATTTTCCTCCAAATCGAAATCTGATGACATGGTGAGTAATGTATTTGGATTGGAGTGCCTGATTTCAGATCCTAATCTGTAACTCACTAGGCAGGTTCGTTCTAAATGTTTATGTGTCTTTTCTATTCGTTCTGTTGGAGTGTTAATAGACTCTAACCATTTTTCAATCTTTTTGAAAATTTTCTGTCTAATATCTTTTATCGGTATCTTACTGTCAGAGTCATTACCTAGTTCTGCTTCTTTTAAGATCAAATTTAATTTTTTTTCGTTATGGTTCGTCCAATGAACGGGTTGAAGAGTCCCCTCTTCCAAAGCATAAAAATAATACCAGCTCTCCGTTGTAGAAGAAATGATGGAATAGGCTTGAATAATAAGGTCATGTTCTATTAGCGTTAAAATTGAGCATATATCGCTACTCATCTTATCTAAGAGGAGATTTAAATGCCTTCTTAAATCTGGACTATAGCCCGATTGGCTCACACTTACTTTTAAGCGTTCAAAAGCATCTTTATAGATTTCTTTTAGCACTGAAAAATTCAGATTTTCTTCGGGGATGTATAGCGTCATGCAAAAGAAACCTCAATAAGTAGATTCATTTATTATACACCAATTGCAAAGAATATCACGCTTAATTAATCAG
>JBILSS010000199.1:0-2699 GCA_044371965.1 Vampirovibrionales bacterium | reverse complement strand
TCGGTACCAGCATATTGGCTGGGGGCTTGGTCAAGTTCAAAGAACTTGAGCAGTCCAAATTGGCGGTCACAGGCTACGCCGAAACCTTGGTAAAATCAGACATCGCCGAATGGACGCTTACCCTTACCGCCTTTAATAAGGTCAAAGCCAATGCCTATAAAAAGCTCAACCAAGACTTAGGCACACTTAAAAATGTCTTGACGACCAACGGCATCGATGCCAAGGACATCAACGAAAACACGCTGTATGTCACCACGAATTACAAGAAAAATTACAATGGTTACGACACCGCAGACATTGACGGTTACACGCTAAGCAAGGCTCTTGTGGTGCGTACCGCCAAAATTGATGCTGTGGATCTTGTGGCGAAAAAGCTCGAAGGCTTGGTGGGTAACGGTTTGGGTGTCGATATTACCGCACCGCAGTACTTATATAGTAAGTTGGATGACTTGAAGCTTAATCTCATCGCCCAAGCCACCAAAAACGCCAAGGATCGTGCTGGCACCATGGCGAAAGTCACGGGCAACCAAGTGGGTAGCTTGTTGACGGCTTCTAGTGGAGTCTTTCAGATTACGGCTCCTAACAGCACGGATGTCAGCGACTACGGTCAATACGACACATCCACCCGAGAAAAGAAAGTCACCAGCGTGGTGAACGTCACTTTTTCGATTAACTAGGCTGAGTGGAATCGTCATTGCGAGTACAACGAAGCAATCTGTTCAGTCTGTAAAACGCAAGGTCTAGACAGATTGCCACGCTACGCTCGCAATGACGGTGTATTTCCAAAAAGCAAAGAGATGCCAAGTTTCAAGAGTTATGGTAAACTGGTATTTATTATTATTTTGAGTATGGGACAATCCTAAATGACGCCTGAAGAACTTGAAACCTTGCTTGCAGGTAAAGACATCCACCAAGTCTTAGATGTAAAAACACTTGTGTTGGATATACTCAAAAAAAAGTCGCCTGAAGAACTTGAATACAAGTTTTGGGACAGCCTTCCAGATCTTTCGGAAGATTGCATTAAAGGCTATTTCTTTATGAGTCGTGGCTAGAATCCACACAACCCTCTTCCTTAGGCGAGAGGCTAGCCAGCTCGCATTGACCAAACGAGACTCAATAAGGTGACATCGTTTTTTTAGCGAGTATAATACTAAGGTATCTACAATCGTTTTGAGGTGAACATTTGCATGTTTAAAAAGATTCTCATTGCCAATCGTGGCGAAATTGCCCTTCGCATCATTCGTGCCTGCAAAGAATTGGGCGTGAAAACCGTCGCTATTTACTCGCAACCCGATGCCGAAAGCCTGCATGTGCTACTTGCCGATGAAGCCTATTGCGTAGGACCCGCCCCCGCAAGCCAAAGCTATTTGAACGTCTCTAACATTATTTCAGTCGCCTTGATGTCAGGGGCAGAAGCCATTCACCCTGGTTATGGGTTCATGGCGGAAAATGCCGATTTCGCCGACATTTGCAAAGAACATGACTTGGTTTTTATCGGGCCTAGTTCAAAAGCGATTCGCCAAATGGGCGACAAAGCCACCGCCAAACAAACCATGTTGGATGCTGGCATGCCTGTCGTACCTGGTATTGACGGCATCACCGCCGATGTGCCGAAGATTAAGGCGTGGGCGAAAACCGCAGGCTATCCCATTTTGGTAAAAGCCACTGCTGGTGGGGGCGGAAAGGGGATGCGTCTGGTTGAAGATGAATCGCAGGTGGAAGCCATGATTCAAAGTGCCAGTGCCGAAGCTCAAGCCGCCTTTGGCAACCCTGATTGCTATATCGAAAAATACATTTTGAAGCCTCGGCACATTGAGTTTCAGATTTTGGCGGATCGTTACGGCAATGTCATTCACTTGGGCGATCGGGATTGTTCGATTCAGCGTCGTCACCAAAAGCTCATTGAAGAAGCCCCTTCTCCTGTGATGACGCCTGCCTTGCGTGAAAAAGTCGGCACAACCATTGTTAATGCGGTCAAGAGCATCGGCTATGAAGGCGTCGGCACGATTGAATTGCTCTTTGACAAGGACATGAACTATTATTTCATGGAAATGAACACCCGTATTCAGGTGGAACATCCTGTGACGGAGATGATTACAGGCATTGACTTGTTGAAAGAACAGATTAAAGTCGCTGCTGGTGAACGATTGACCATCGAGCAGAAGGACGTTACCTTTAACGGTCATGCGATTGAATGCCGTATCAATGCGGAAGATTCGACCAAGAACTTCATGCCCATGCCGGGATTGATCGACGGCTTTATCGCACCAGGCGGCATCGGTATTCGGGTGGATTCGCACGCCTATCAGGGCTATAAAATCCCGCCGTTTTACGATTCGCTGGTGGGTAAGTTGATTGCTCACGGGGCGACTCGAGAAGAGGCGATTATTCGTATGCGTCGGGGGCTAGACGAGTTTGCGATTACAGGCATCCCCACGACGATACCCTTTCATCAGAAGATGATGAACTTTGCCCCCTTTGTGGAAGGTAAAGAGATTTACACCAATTTTATGATCGAACATAAGTTGGTTTAAACATTTGTCTTGTTTCCCTCCTGTTTTCTTTTTTGGATTTTTAGTTCCATTTAAGGTTCCTCGTCTTGGCTAGCTCCGTTTAGAGCTGGTGCTTGGGGGTCTTTGTCCCGCCAAAGACTCCCCAAACCCCCAAAGCGGCTTAAGGGGCGGCGGGGGGAGGGACGT
>JBILSS010000198.1:0-2717 GCA_044371965.1 Vampirovibrionales bacterium | reverse complement strand
ACTTGCAGGGTGTAGAAACGCCTTAATTATTACAAATCTCACTTAAATGTTTAGAACGCTTATGTATCAAGGCGATAATGCGATCGAAAATGCTTGATTGAAGGTCTTCTTGCTTTAAGCTTTCTTTTAAAGCTTCCGCTTTTTGAGGTGTTTCCTTCGCAAGCTTTAATAGCCTTTTTTCTAAGTTCCGTTGAGCCAGTTTCGTATTCGACACCAAGCTATGCCAGTGTCTAAGCAATACTTCGTCAGGATTTTTACGTTTCCCAATCGACATTGCCATACGAGGGTCAAAGGCAGGATATATCGCCAAGCTTAGTAGATCATACATCGGAGCCAAGCGAGCCTTTTCCTTGTCGTACAAGAAGGAAAAGTTTTTGCCGTGAGCATCCGTATTGCCGATGAGATAGTTGAAAATAATGCGATCGATAAAGTTCATTTTGTCTTTCGCTGGGTGCATAGAAGCGTTATCCAAAAGCGTTAGGCACGCTTGAATACTGGGGCCTCCCTCGCTTTCGTATTTTTGTTCAGGCACAATCCCCAAGGCTTGGCAAAAATCTTCTTGATGCAGACGTTGAATCGAACCGTCCTGATGACGAATGCGGTCATAACGTTCTACCAAGTAACAAGGTGTTTCCCCAGCCCAATACAAAAAGGTGTGAGGCGTTTCAAAGCCCATGGCGTTAGCCAAACGCATACAAAACAGTTCATTAAAACAACTGTCTTCAAGCCTTTGAAGCGGAGGCTTCAAAATATGCGTGGTGGGGGCATCTCCTTTTGAAAGATGAATCTGTTCGTTTTGATAAATAACGGCGAGTTTTTGTTGGGCACCTGCCAGCGACAATCGTAAGCCGTTTTCTCCTGCTAGCAAAGGGCGTTGTTCTAGACGTTGAAGCAAGGCTAAAGCGTCCCTTTCACTCAAGGGAATTACTGAAGTATCAGCAGAAGCATCATTCTTTTTGTGGATTTTCTCGCCGTCTTCCAGCGGATGGATCGAGATTGCTCCTGCACATTCGCCTCCAATAGCATTTAATAAGGCAAAGGGATTTTTTTGAGACACGCCTATTTGCCTTGCCAAACGTTCACGCTCGCCTTCATCGGGCAGTATGCCTGAAAAAAAGGCTTTGACTTCTGTGCCTTCTAGTCGTTCTTTTTTTAGAGGCAAGGCATAAGAAATCGCAATCCCAGCACTCTCTAGGTAGGCTTCATCATATTCAAAGGCTAAGTCGCCTCCTTGCACTTGCAGGAGCTGCCCCACATAATTGTCATAAAAAAAGACGTTCAAGCGTCGTTCAATAGACTTCACGACTCGGTTCCCTTAATAAAAATCTCCAAACCCAAGGCTTTTAAGACGCTTAAGGTCTTGCCCAAATGGCAGGACGGCTTGCCTTCTTCGAGTTCTCGCACAAAGCGAATCCCCACACCACTTGCGGCAGCGAGTGCTTCTTGGGTTAAGCCTTGGACTTTTCGCTCAGTTTTAATGACACGCCCGAGATCAGTAGTATCCATAAATAATCCCTTTCGGGACGATTATAACATAATTGACGACATTTTTGCTAAAAACATCCCGATCGGGATGTTTTTGTGCTTTTCAGACTGGAAACAAGCAAAATAATCCCGAACGGGATTATTTTTAAATCAAGTGGAGCTTCTCAATTCTTGCCTTGTCTTTTTTTACGACTGCACTATAATAGAATTATATTGTTTAGTCTAGCGAACACGTGATGTGAGCGTTTGACCGTTGTGATGTCTGAATTATGTGTAAAGGAGCCTCTGCACAATGCTAGAAGCCTTCTTGTCGAAAAACCTCGTCACCCAAGGATTTGGCAAAACCGACCGTAAAGATGCGTGGTGGTGGGAACAGGTTTTCACCGTTGTTGCGTTGACGGTATTTGGTTTGTACGGCGTATACCGTGCCTTTGAAAACGGCTACTACGAAGTTGGTCCTTACTTATCGCCCTTTTATTCGCCAAACCTCAAGGCGATGTTTCCGCAAGCCTTTGAATGGCTTCAAGTTTCGCCCGCCTTCTTGATTTTATGGGCGCCTATGGGCTTTCGAGGCACCTGCTATTTTTACCGACGCACTTACTATCGTGCGATTTTCAACGATCCCCCTGCTTGTTCGGTAGACAAGCCCAAGCAAGGACTTTTACGTCCTTTAGCGGATTATACGGGCGAAACCTTGTTTCCCTTTATTTTACAGAACTTCCACCGCTACTTCTTATATGTCGCCTTGGTCTTGGTGGTTTTTCACTGGGTGCATGCCTTTGAATCCATTTTTTATAATGGTCAAATCGGCTTTGGGGTAGGTTCCTTAATTGTATGGTTAGACACGATTTTGCTCACCCTGTATGTGTTTTCATGCCATAGCTTGCGTCACCTCATTGGTGGAAAATTGAATACCTTTACAGGCGGAATCTTCAGTCGCATCGCTTACTTTAAGTGGTTCAACCAAACGAAGCTCAACCAAGAACATTGGTTGTATGCGTGGGTTTCGCTATTCACTGTTGGCTTATGTGACTTGTACATTCGCTTGGTCGCCAACGGCACCTTGACGGACTGGAATACATGGGGCATTGATTGGCTGAACATGGGTTGTTCGGGTTAATTGCACCTTCGTTATTAGACGTTTGAAATGAAAGAGTTAGGACTCCTATGATGTCTGTTCATTACGAAACAAAAACCTACGACGTGCTTGTCATCGGGGCTGGTGGAGCAGG
>JBILSS010000197.1:0-2724 GCA_044371965.1 Vampirovibrionales bacterium | reverse complement strand
CAAACAGGCGATGCCATCTTCTTTATGGCGGACAATAACTTTAACAAAGCGTGCGACGTGCTAGGGCGTTTTCGTCTGCACTTTGCCAAGCGTCACAACTTGATTGACTCTAATAATCACCAGATTACGTGGGTCGTGGATTTCCCCATGTTTGATGTCGATGAAGAAACGGGTGCCTTGTCGCCGTGTCACCATCCCTTTACGTCGCCACACCCCGATGACGTGCATCTGCTCGACAGCGATCCAGCGAGTGTGCGTAGCTTAGGATACGATCTCGCCTATAACGGAGCAGAAATCGGTGGAGGCTCCATTCGGATTCACCAAAGTGAGTTGCAAGCCAAACTACTTGGTATGATTGGCTTTAGCCAAGAAGACGCTCACGCCCAATTCGGCTTTTTGTTGGAAGCGCTCGATTTTGGTGCACCCCCTCACGGAGGCTTGGCGTTTGGCATGGATCGCATTGTGCAGATGCTCACGAACGCCACCAGCATTCGAGAAGTCATTGCGTTTCCGAAGAACAATGCGGCTCAATGCTTGTTGACGTCATCACCCAGCTTGCCAGACGATCAGCAGTTGGGGGATCTTTACATGCAGTTCGTGTTACCTGAAAAAGAAGAAGCCAGCGTGTAGGCAGTCCTGTTCCCTCTCCTTGAGGAGAGGGTTAGGGAGAGGGGGGGATGCCTAGAACCCCGTGTTTACATCTACTCCCCACCCCAACCCTCCCCTTAAAGGGGAGGGAGGAAATCATTTTTTATTTTTTAGAACTTTCTATAAAAAGCGTCTTGTGAATCAAATCACAAGACGTTTTGTTTTAATCGCTTAATGTTGACTAGCTTAAACGACGATTTGTCGAACCTTTTTCAACACCTGTTTTAACAATAACTTGAGCCCTTAAAACAGTTTTATCATCTACAAAAGGTTGACCAATCAATTCAAGTTCAGGTGCTTTCTTATCTTTGGCACATTCAGCTATGTAGGCTTTTACATCTGTCTTCGACATTCTTATTCCATGCTCATCAAAAGCGAACGCATAGTCTTTATCAACGAGATCTTCGTAACCCTGGGCATTTGCTTCAGGAAGTGCGAATGTTTTCGATCCACTTTGGAACTGTTTTGCAGTGGCTGTATAACCAGTTATGCCGTTAGCCTTTGCAACTTCTTCAGCGACATTTTTTCGACCAGCATAATGTAACTCAAGGACTTGTTTTTCCGCTTCGCTATAAAGAGCCTTAGGTTCAAACTCGTAAATAGGTTGATGTGTGTCATTAAAGCCAACCAATTTATAAGTACCGTTCTTTAATTGGTAATCAGCGTTGGCTTTTTCAATAGTATTACCATTTTTAGACGCTTTTGTGAGTTCTTCCACAAGTTCTTCACTCGCACCTTCAACTTCATGATTTTTGGGCAAACCAGTACCATGTTTAATCTCTGAGTGTTTAGATAGATCAAAGAAGCGATTTTGCTTTCTAATCTTAGCTTCATGCTCCGCAAAATCGCTTTCTAATTGAAACTTGGTCTCACCTTTTTGAGTTTCTAACTCAAAATTGTGTCTTTTTAAAGCAGTGTTTATTTCGTAAGCAGTACTTGTTTCTGGGTCAATTCCTTCTAAGGTTTTGGCGACGGTTGAAGTCGTTTTTGACTTAGCTCCAGCTTCACCTGCTGTATTAGTCGTTTTCTTGAATCCGTCGAGTACTTTATTCAAAGCCGCTTCAGACTTTCCAGCATCAAAATCAGCCTTTAACGCTTTAATCTGATCATCTGTTAAGCCTTCGAGTTGCTTTGCATCAAAGTGAGAGCTCTTTACAAGCTCATCAAGATGCTTTTGACCTTGTTCCGTCAATTCTTTAGCAACCGTTTGACCACCTTCTGCAACTGCCTTTGCAAAGATATTCCAACGACCTTGACTAAGTGCCGTTACTCCATATCCAATGGCAAGAGTTCCTGCAGCGATTCCTCCAATCATGCCCCAAGGGGTGCCTTTCTTTTCAGGAGCCGTCGGTGCCAAGTTGGATGCCGTGCTAAAGCTATCAGCACCAGTAGGGGCTGGAGCCAAAGCGGTTGGGTCTTGTGCTTCCGTACCTGTAGGTGCTGGAGCAGGGTAGCTCGCTTCACGAGGGTAGTAACCAAAATTACTTACTTGAGAGATCATCATTATCATTCTTCCTTATGATTTAACATGTGTACTAAATAAACCAGTGTTTACAAAACATTTTCTTGCTAACACTTTACATTAAACAAATAACCTATACTAGCATTAAATCGAAATCGCTTATTTATGTGCTAGCTTCTTTACGAATTCGTTACATTTTCGGTGGCGAATCCATTCTGCGTCAATAAAACGTCCTTCGCCAAATCTTCAAAGGCTTCTACGCCCTTTTCAACAGGCTGGTTCTGATAGTCGTTTAAATCTCCTTTCAATAGGATGTTAATTTGCGGTACATTATAAATTTGCTTGTTCAGCTTAAAACTTTCAATGGTTTTTTTGTCCGAATCCGACACCACGCCAAACTTACGAGGGTCCTTTATCGCTTCGTACTGCCTGCCGTGGGCATTTTCATGCACAACAGATGTCGTCAAATGAGCCATGACATACTGGTTCAATTTTTCGCCTGTGTAGCCCGCCTTGGTGCCTTCAATCAACCTCTTGCGAATCGCAGGCAAGAAGATATTCACCGTTTTTTGGTCAGGGTTGTACAACGCCATGGTCGTACCGCCATCGGGACT
>JBILSS010000089.1:0-9351 GCA_044371965.1 Vampirovibrionales bacterium | reverse complement strand
ACTTGCATGGCGTGCCATTGCATGAAACCTCGCTCAAAAATGATCCGCAACACCCGATTCAAAGTTCGGATGTGCAGGTTTTACTGGAAACGCAAGCCCGTGCGTCAAACCGAAACATCCATGTGTTGACAGGCAAAAACATAGGTGTCACTGCCATTGAAGATGCCTTAAAAACATCCCCACAAACGTCGTTGATCGTGGTGCCTGATGTAGAAACGCTTGAAGATTTAACGCATTTGGCGGAACTAGTGGCATCATTTGAAACGGCTCCTTTGTGTATGGGTTCCGCAGGCTTGTTGGAGGCGTTGGTGTCTGTGGCTCAGACTCCCTCCCCCTTAGAGGAATCTTGTTTCCCTCACCCTAACCTTCTCCCTAAGGGAGAAGGAACAGGAAAAATAGGAAAAATCCAAGTCATTAGTGGAAGTCTGAATCCCACCACGATGCAACAAGTCGAAATGCTCCAAGCAAATCACCCCGAACTGAACGTACTCAACACTGCAAGCTGGGGGACTCTCCCCGATTGGCACGAACGGCTCTATGAAGCGGTGGCTCCACTACTTGAAGAGCCGAACACCGTCACCCTTTTATGCGGAGGCGAAACGGCTCAATCGGTTTTGGTTCAAGCAGGCGTTGCTCAACTTCAATGGGTCAAAGCCCTAAGCCGAACCTGCTCGCTATGGCAGGCAGTCGAAAATAACGGGGATTCTAGCTATTGGGTACTGAAATCAGGTAATATGGGAGAAGTCGACTTACTGCTTCAACTCGTGAAAGAATTAACGCATGCCTTTCAGATACCGCCTACAAAACATCTATAATATGCGTGAACGCAAGAAAAAAGAGCAAGAGCAAGTCGTGAATGAGGCTCAAAATGCGGTACGAAAAGTACAAGTTCGCCTAGATGCCAAAGTTTCTGAACGAGAAGATGTGAGGCACCAGCGGAAGACGATCAACCCCATGATGTTGGACACGATCGACAAATTGTTGGTGCGTTATGCGGAACAGATTGTAGAAATTAAAACGGAACTCGAAGAAGCCAACCGCATTTTAAAGGAAGAAGAAGAGAAGCTCGCCATTTGCAGGCAGGAGCTTGAAGCCCTTGAAAAGCATAAAGAACGGGCGAAAGAAGAGTGGCTGGAAGAAGAAAAGCAGGCGGAAATGAAGATGTTGGACGAAGTTGCGAGCCAACGCTATTTCAGACAAATGGTGGAGTCTGCTCAAGAGGCGATTGAATTGGGCGAAGACGATTAAGAATGCACAGAGAAAGTCCCATGCGGCGAATCTTCTGTGTACATTCTTACGTCTCCTATGTATGTTTCCTTAATTAGGAAAACCCTATTTTATCAAGGACATTTATATGAACTTTAATCTCGCCAACTTAGCCATGCTGTCTTACGCACCACAAGGTAAGGCATCCTTGCAGGCTAGCCAACACGGAGGGGAATCTTTTATGAATTTGTTGATGCTTCAAAACCTAACGGCGTTTATCGAAGATTATGACACGTGGCAAATCGCCACGGATGCTCAAGGTGAAGCGTTGAATAAAACGACTCAAAATACGGATGTCAAACAAAATCAACCAAGTAAGTCAAAATCTAATAGCAAAGCATCTAAAGCAAAAGCCAGTACCGCAAAAGTAGTGGTAGAAAATCAGAATGCCCTTGTAACAAGCCAAAACAAGGTGACTCTTGAAAATACGGTGAAAGCGGTTAAATCGTTACAAGACATTCAAGAACTTCGCCCGATTGAAGGAGTAGAAGCCCCACGCTTACCCCTTCCCGCAGATCTTGATTTCTTAACGCCTCAACAACTCATTTGGGTGCAACAATGGGTGCAACAATTTCCTCAACAGGTGGCTCATGGAGCCAAAAAACCTGCTGGGCTTGATGATGGACGTTCCCTTTCAAGCACATTGCAAAAGCCTTTTGCCGAAGAAGCCCTCAGCGAAACAGGCAAGGGCAAGGCTCCCACCGCAACGGAACGCATGGAATTCTTAAAGTTTTTACAGGCTCAGATGGAAGAAGCCCATAAAAAAGGCAAGCCCTTTCGTGTGGATGTCGACGGTGAAACCAGCGTCGTCTTGAGCCTTAAAAAAGACGGCGTTACAGCAACGTTTTTGGTGAAAGAAGTCAACCCAGACAAAATTAAGCAGGTGCATCAACAATTGAAAGCGTTGCAAGAGTCTTTGCAAGCCCGTAAATTGCCTGTTAAAGACATCACTGTTGAAACTGAAACCCCACAAGTCAAGCCGCATAAGGTGTTAGAAACCATTCAACATTACCAAGAACTAGCCGAACAAAGAAAATCAAAATCTAAATCGAAGAAACAAAAGCCGTCTAAGTAAAGGACGACGCTTTACGATGATTCTTTAGCATCCGAAACATCCAACAATTACTCAAGCAATCATATAGTGTTCGATAGAATATTGAAAGGAAACAACGACCATGTTTGATCCTTATATTATGGCGGTCAACAATAACCGAGCCGCTCGTGCGTGGATGGAAGCCACTTCCACCAACTTGGGCAACATCTACACACCTGGGTATCGTCAAGAAAACGTGCGTTTTGAAGACTTTATTTATGGCGTGCGTACGGATGAAGTGAGCTACCGTAACGAACAAGGCAAGTCGCACCCTGGTAAAGGCCCGACCAACTTAATGATTGAAGGCAGTGGATGGTTTAGCGTTCGCAATAAAGAAGGCGAATTACGCTACACCCGAACAGGCGATTTTAAGTTTAACGGTGAAGGCGTGCTGGTGAATGAAGCAGGTAATACCGTGCAAGGCTTTTTGCTGGATGAAAGCGGGAAGCCACTAAATACAGTGGATTCTACAAATGGTAAGGCGGATGTCGCCTTAAACCCCAACCAATCCCGAGGCGGCACGGGGCATATTCCCACTACAGAAATAGCGATGTGGGTGGATCCGACCAATGGTAAGTTTTTTGGGAAGTACGACGAGTATAAAATCCGCAGTGATGGCACCGTCGTGGGCGTGGCGAAAGAAGGCAAGGAAACGGTTCCTTTGTACAAAATTGCGTTGAGTAATTTCCCCAATCCTTCGGGCTTGAGCCAAGTGGGGATGTTGGAGTTTTTACCTTCTGAAATGAGTGGGGAACCCATTGAAGGCACGGGGGAAATCCGCAGTGGATTGGTGGAATTGTCGAATGTGTCGTTGAAGGATCAGGTGGACAACCTCCAGCAGGCGAAGAACTTGATGAGCATTAGCACGAAGATGATTCAGCAAAACAAGGCGTTGCTGGAAGAGGCTCTAGGTTTATTGAGATAACCTGTTTCATCTATCGAACACTATAAATAAACAAACGCCTTCTCGCAAGAGAAGACGGTTGCTTTGAACCATTTAGAAAACGGTTTATTCAGGGATTAACACGGTGTCAATCGCATGGATCGTACCGTTTGTGGTGGCTACATCAGGAATAACCACTTTAGCACCCTCAACGGTGATGTTACCCAAAACATTTCTTTCTACTTCAACGGCTTCGCCTTGAAGGGTGTTGACTTGGGTTTTGCCACGTTGGATGTCTTTAGAAGGCACATTGCCTTGAAGTACATGGTACTTCAACACTTCTTGAAGTTGAGCTTTGTTTTCAGGCTTCAACAAGTTTTCAACCGTACCAGCAGGCAATTTAGCAAACGCTGCATTGGTAGGAGCAAACACGGTGAAAGGACCATTGCCTTTTAAGGCATCTACTAAACCTGCTGCTTTCAAAGCGGCTACCAGCGTTGAAAAATTGGAATTGTTCACGGCAGTACCCACGATGTCCATTTTAGCAGACACGGTTTGATTCATGCTCATGCCACACTTGGTTGTACTCATGGAACTCTTCGAAGAAGACGTGGTGCTAGACCAGTTGTCATTCGCCAAGGCAAGTACAGAATTGCTGGCAACAGCCACCAAAATAAAGAGAGGAACTAATTTTTTTAACATCTCGTTAAAATCCTTTTGATCTATCAATGTATAACAGTATCACTTTTAATTCTTTCCCTAAAAGAAAAAACAAAAGTTCACTCCCTTAGTAAAACACAGATTATAAGAATAGTTCAATAGGCAAGACCCAATTATAAGGATTTCTTAAGGTACCTTAATTCTTTATTAAGACCTCTTAAAAATACGTTTTTCTAGATGAATAAAGGGTTCTGTAGTGTTCGATAGATGAAACAGGCTATGAGGCTATTCTAGGAGCCTAAATTTTTGTGTGCGGGCGTGTAGACAGACCTACATAACCAAACAAAAAATTGGTGCGACAACGAAGAGACCATAGACCGTTTTATATAGCGGATACTATAGACTTAGAGCGGTGGCCTCATAGCATCCGTCCACTTGGGTGAGAGCCTGAATGACGTTCGCTTCAACAGGACTGTCTAGGTTGAAAAGCATAATACTTTTATCACCAGCATCGCTTTTTTCGCTTTTGCCAACCTGCAAAGCCGAAATGTTGATGTTCGCATCGCCTAAAATCGTCCCAATTTTCGCAATCATGCCGGGTTTGTCTTGGTGAGGTACCATCAACATGTAAGGCGTCGGCTTTAACGACGTCTTAAAGCCTTCAATATCCACGATTCGCATGACATCGGTTGCCATAACCGTGCCTGAAAGCGTCAGCGTTTTGCCTGCATCGGTGGTGACGATGACTTTTAGCAGATTCGGCAGGCTTCCTTTGGCGGTGGACTTACTTTCTTGCACCGCAATGCCGAGTTCTTTGGCAATCGAACTGGCGTTAATGTAGTTCACGCCTTCACGATTGACACTAAATAAGCCTTTTAAAACCGACAAGCTCAAGGGGGCGATATTCTCTTCCGCTAAAGTGCCTTTGGCGATGAGTTCCACCTGCTTAATGCCTCCTTTGGCGAGCTGACGAGCGATGCGTCCCATGGCTTCGCCCAAGGGCAAGAAGGGTCGAATGGGATCCATGACTTCAGAACGCAATAAGGGCGAGTTCACGACTGAACTCAAGGCACCTGTGTTGAAGAAGTCTCGTAATTGTTCGGCGACATCCAAGGCGACGTTCACTTGAGCTTCTTCGGTCGAAGCCCCTAAGTGAGGGGTCAAAACCACCTTACTTCTTAAATCTTCCGCCAAGAGTGGACTGCTTGGATTGAGAGGCTCTTCGCTGTAGACATCAAGTCCAGCTCCTGCCACATGACCGCAACGCAAGGCTTCGGCGAGATCGGCTTCATTGATGATGCCCCCTCTCGCACAGTTGATGATTCGCACGCCTGCCTTACATTTTTTCAGCGTTTCAGTATTCAAAAGATTCACCGTGTCTTTGGTTTTAGGCACGTGTACGGTGATGAAATCGGCTTGCGACCAAATGACGTTTAAGTCGGTGGTATGTGATGCCCCAATGGCTTCTGGCACGTCTTTAGAAATGTAAGGATCGTAGACAATCACCTTCATGCCGACGGCTTTGGCGACTTTGGCGACTCGTGAACCAATTTTCCCAAACCCGATGAGTCCCAGCGTTTTATTGAAAAGCTCAATCCCTGTCAACGATTTACGATCCCAGCGTCCTGCTTTAAGGCTGGCATCGCCTTGGGGAATGTGACGAGCTAATGCGAACATCAAGCCCGTGGTATGTTCAGCGGCGGCAACCGTATTGCCTTCGGGCGAATTCACCACCACGATGCCTCGGCGGTTGGCTTCGGCGAGATCGACATTGTCCACACCGACGCCTGCCCTGCCGATGATTTGCAAGTTGGGGGCTTTTGCCATGACTTCAGGCGTAAGCGTCGATGCACTGCGGATCATAATGCCGTCAAAGGCGTGGATTTGTTCCAGCAACTCTTCGGGGCTTAGCTTGGCGATGAAGCTGACTTCGCAGGCTTCTTGCAGGATTTCAACGGCTTTTTCGTTAATTTGATCTGTAACCAGCACTTTAGGCATGAGGGGGGACTCCTTTGTTTGAGGTGAGGCGGACGATTTTTAGTTTCTCACAAACAAAGGTGGGTTTCAAATAACTTATAAAGAGAAAACAAGGACGACAACGAAAAAACCCTCATAAAAAAGTAACCTCTCCGTATTAAGGTTGCTTGTCTAACAAGCAACCTTAATACGGAGAGGTGTTATTAACATCATTTTGAGCTAAATTATAACGAAAGTCAATAGATGCTTACAATAATTTACATTATTGATACCATTTAAACGATCTTTACTGTCTCACAAACAAAGGTGGGTTTCAAATAGCTTATAAAGAAAAGGAGCTTTCTAGCCGTTTAATTTGCTCTAATCTTTGGTTGTCTTGATACAACGTTGTCCAAAACTGATTGATTTCTAGTCGCTTGCGTTCAATACGAAATACCAAAGACTCTTCCTCTTTTATGATCGAAGCCTCATCGCAAAAAGGTAGATTTAGTCGTAATTGCATAAGCTTTTTTTGTTGTTGAACCTGTAATTGTGCCAATTCTTTCTTAAGAGAGTTTAGCGTGGGTTCAGCTGATAGATTCCCCGAACGTTGGAGCGAGGTTTTATCGATTTTTGGCGAAATGGGGAAACGGAGAGAAGCAATAAGGGGATTCATGCGTATGGCCTTAGATATTGAATGATTCAAAAATCTCATAAACACATATTGGTGTCAAATGTAAAGTAAAAGACTTTGATTCGATACCCTGTTCGTGATACATTGAATCCACGATACACAATATAAGGTTGCCCCTCTATGACTCGCACGGTTTTTATTGAAACACAAGGTTGCCAAATGAATGAAGCCGATAGCGAATTGATGCTCGGCTTGCTGGCTCGTGAAGGCTTTTCCCCCACGCCTGACCCCCACGTGGCGGATTTACTTATTTTGAACACCTGCCAAATTCGTGAAATGGCAAGCGACAAAGCCTTTAGCCAACTCGGACGCTGGGGCAAACTCAAAAAGCAACGCCCCGAAGTCAAAATCGCCATGGCAGGATGCGTCGCCCAACAAGTCGGCAATACCGTTTTTGAGCGTATGCCTTATGTGGACATGGTCTACGGCACGCAGAACATCCACGACTTGCCCCGATTAGTCCGCCAAGTTTTCGATGAAAACGATCACCACGTCATCGCCTTAGACAAGCAAAAGGAAGCGTCCACCTTCGACTATTTTGAAGATGTGACGCAAGTCCGCCAAAACCGTGGTACATCGGCTTGGGTCACCATTATTGAAGGATGCAACTACTTCTGCACCTATTGCGTCGTGCCTTACACGAGGGGTCGCCAAATTAGTCGTAAACCACAAAGCATTTTGGATGAAGTGAAACGCCTTGCGGAAGGGGGCGTCAAAGAAGTAACGCTCTTGGGGCAGACGGTGGATGCGTATGGGCAAGATTTCAATGACTTGCGTTATGATTTAGCCGATTTGTTCAATGCCGTGCATGAAGTAGACGGCATTGAACGCATCCGCTTTATGACGTCGCATCCGCTGGATTTGAATGATCGCATGATTGAGGCGATTGCCGAATTGCCGAAGCTTATGGAGCAGATTCACATTCCCATGCAAAGCGGAGACGATGCCGTGCTTAAACGCATGAGACGTGGCTACACCGCAGATGACTACTACCGTTTGACGGATAAAATCCACGAACGCATCCCGAATGTGGCGATTACGGGCGACTACATTGTGGGATTCCCTGGAGAATCCGAAGAGGCATTTCTCAACAGCGTGTACAGCGTGAGTCGAGCAGGTTTGTATTTGGGCAATACGGCGGCGTATTCGGCAAGGTTGCAAACGCCTGCGGCGATTTGGGAAGAACGCTATGCCGATCAAGCCATCCCACAAAGTGTTAAGGAAGAGCGTTTACAGGTCTTGAATGAAGCGATCCGTAAGCAGGCGATGGCTCATAATACGCCGTTGGTGGGGCAGGTGCAAAACGTGTTGGTGGAAGGGCAAAGCAAGCGGAATCCCCAACGCCTTATGGGACGCAACCGCCAAAACAAGGTGATTAACTTTGACATTCCAGACGGCATCGACCAAGCGTCGTTGGTGAACAGCTTGGTCGATGTGCAGATCACGGAAGCCTACCCTTTTTCGCTATTGGGTGTTTTAGACTGTGGGTGAGGGTCTTAAACGTTTGGCTTAAGCACGTTCATTTTCACCAGTATTTAGTACATCCCCCTTTTTCTTGTTTTCTAATTGCGTAGAAGGTCTATCTTGTTTAGATATGCCTGTACCGTAGTTTTCCCTACCGCTAAAAAGTTCAGGGGGTAAAAAGGTATAGGTATCGCCTTCCTCATTGGTCATCTTTTTACCTTGGTCTTTGAGGGTTTTTATCGCTCGATCTACCGTCATTCCTTTGTTTATAAGGTCTGCAACCTTTGCAGTTGCAGCAGGAGTAGTAAAAGATGTCCCTGAATCACCTTGATCTGAATAAGGCTCTGCCAAAGTAAGCACGGTATGTTCACCGCGACTAGAGAATTCTTTAAGTGTACCGTCGTCTTTACTCGCTCCCACACCGATAACCCCTTTCACACCAGCTAAGAAGTTTTCGCCTTCATTTTTTTCAAACTCAATTGGCATAAACATTTTGTTATGCTTTCGTAAGTCTGGATACTTTTCTTTCATGTAGGCTAAATCGTCCGCATAATTACCAACCGAAGTAAGTACGGCAATATTTTTTTCTTTCTTCAGCTTGGCGACCTGTGCTTCTAGTTTTGATTTAGATTGATTTATTTCAGCTTTTCCTGCTTCAAGAGATTCATCTATATACGTTTCTGTTTGCGGAACGTTAAGGTCAATATTTTTTTCATCCGTTCCCCAAAATAACCGTTCTTTTTCTTTTGTTGTGGCAATTTTATAAAAAAGTGACTGTTTATTAACAATCTCTTTTAAAAGAGTAAATTCACTTATACTTTGAGAAATACTTATGGCGTTAGGGGGATCTTTTTCTTTGGCAATTTTCTCAAAACTTAGTGCATAGCTATCATAACAAGTTATTGTTTTTTCAATAATGTAGTTTTGAATACTTGATGTCGCCTTAGGTGAAGGATCCCTTGTAATTCTATTCATCATATATATATTGGTTTCAGGTACAGCCCGTTGAGCATTTTCAGTGGCTTTTTGAGGATGAGAATCTGCGTTAGACCCTGTTGCCTTATCTTCTAAAATAAGGATTTTTGCTCCATTCTCAGTTTTTTTAAGCCTGCTGTTTAAGTAGGGAGTTGTTTTAGAAATAGTCATAATGGATTCCTTGATTTGAAAAATAGTTAGAGAGAGGAGGGATACTTATCAATAAAAATAAAGAGACTTTTAACTAAATAGCTGTTATAATATCCTTAAGTTTATTAAGGAGGATTTAAAAATGCAGTGTCCCAAATGTGGTAGTTCTGAAAAAGTCAAGGCTGGATTTATCGGCAAAAAACAACGCTA
>JBILSS010000196.1:0-2729 GCA_044371965.1 Vampirovibrionales bacterium | reverse complement strand
TCACACTCAACAACGCGAGTAAAGACAAGGCTTCACCGCCATAGGCTTCTAGGTGGCGTTGGGTGACAAAGGCAATAATTTTCAGCCAATCGGGGGCGTGCAGGGTGCCTTCGCCTTGTTCTTCTTGCAAGAAGCGTCCTTCTTCTAAAATTTCTTGCATGGCGTGGGGATTTCGCTTGTCCACATTGAGCATCGCCTGCCATAGCCACGGCATCGATTGCAGGCTGGGCAGTAGTTCCACCAATGGTTCAGGCAACGACTCACTTAACGACGAAGACGTTTCTAAGCCCGCCAATTTGAGGGTTTTCAGTCCTTGTGGGGAAACATCCAAGACATCGACACAATTATGTTCGCCTGAAAGGGCGAGTTTAAAGGAATCAAAGCTCAACAAAAAGTTCAGCACTTCCACAAAAGCAGGGGCTTGCAAGGTCTTTTGATGGCGTTGTAACAAGGCATCCAGCCCATTAACGACGATCAAGGTGGGCGTCGCATTCAGATGCTTAAGCCGTTGACGTAAGGCGTCAAATAGCTGTTTTCGAGCATCCACCGTGTGAGCTTCCCATAAAGCAGGGGGAATCGCAGGTTCTAAACGCTCTTCAGGGGTGCGTCGTTCCGCCAATTGGGCGATTTGTTTAAGCATCAGCAAAGCGAGTTCAACGCTGTCTCCATAAGACGGCACTTCAAACCACAACAGCTCCGCATAGAGAGGTTCCAGCAATTCCGCCAACCCACGCAAGAGGCTCAATTTGCCGACGCCCTGCTTACCGATGAGGGTCAATACTTTTGAATAGGGTTGATTGAGAAAGCGAGCGATGTTCACCAGCTCAGCGTGACGATCTCGAAACACGGCGGGTTGATAGCGAATATAGCGTTTGGTCAATGCCAACGGCGATTGAGATTCTCGTACATCGTCGGTTTTGGCGTCACTTTGCCGAACAGGTTGAAAGTCGCCGTTTTCTAGGCGTTTAAGCACCGCAGGCGAAATAAAGGTACGCAGGCGTTCACGCCGTTCTACCAAGCGTGGCACGTGAACATTTTTTTTTTCGCTAGCACGCTCTTCAACCATTGTGAATACTTCGATCTTAATCCGTTTTAGGCGTCATGCCTTTGTGGTATAGTTTAATTTCAGTATAAAAGTTTTATGAAAGCTCCCCCCAATAATGACCCTTGATTTACCCCACACAAAGGAGGCTCAAGCCTTTTTCGCTCATGCCGAAACATTAGGGCTTGCCGTCAATGACGAACAATTTCAACAAATCTGCCAGTTTTACACGCTTTTGCTGGAGAAAAACGAAGTCATGAACCTCACCCGCATCACCGATTGGGACGGCTTCTTGACTCGCCACATTTTAGAAAGCTTGCTCTACAGCCTGTTTATCCCGCAAGACGCCAAAGTCCTCGATGTCGGCTCAGGCGGAGGCTTTCCGCTCATTCCGCTCGCCATTTACCGACCCGATCTCAAACTTTTTTCGATTGAAGTGGTGAAGAAAAAAGCGGTTTACCTAGATGAAACGCTCCATGCCTTGGGCATTACAGGCGTGAAGATCTTGTCTGAACGGGCGGAAGATCTCGGGCATAAACCGCATTTGCGTGGAGCCTTTGATGTCGTCACCTCTCGAGCGGTGGCGAATCTACCTGTTTTGGTCGAATACTGCTTGCCCTTTGTGAAACGTGAAGGCGTCATGCTCGCATTGAAAGGTCCGAAGTGGGAAGAAGAGATGCTCAAGGCGGAAAATGCGATTGAACGACTCGGTGGCGAATTTGTGGATGTGTTCATCCCCGAAGGCGTCGAAGCGTTGGAGCAAACCTGCTACATGGTGCAGTTGATGAAAGTCGCCAATACCCCACGATTGTATCCACGCCAAGCAGGCACGCCAGCGAAGCAACCTTTATAAACGTCCCGTCGAACCGAAGCCCCCTTGTCGAGAGTCTAGCGTAAAGGTCTCGCTCAAGACTTCGATCGGCAATTGCGTCACAGGAGCAATCACCGCTTGGCAGATGCGTTCCGCTGGCTGAATCGTGTAAGGCTCCTGCCCCAAATTGATAAGGGCGACTTTCACTTCATGACGGTAATCACTGTCGATCGTACCAATGCCGTTGACCAGTGTAATACCGTGCTTAATGGAAAGCCCACTTCTGGCACGCAATTGCACTTCATAACCTTCAGGAATGTGAAAAATCAAGCCTGTGGGGATCAAGCGTCGTTCAAGGGGGGCGAGGGTTACAGGAACCTCAAGGGCGGCACGTAAGTCCATGCCTGCACTGCCTGCGGTTTCGTATTGGGGGAGGTCGTCTAAGGCGTGTTCTAACTTGAAAACGCCTAGGGTCACGGTGGGGGGACTATAGGTAGTCATGGGGATGTCCTTTTCAATCAGTATTTTTTCAATTTTACTAGCTTTGTTGAAAAATGAAAAGGCTTTGTAACAAACGGTTTTAAAATTATAGTGTTTTAAAGAGTTTTATGCTTCCTAACAATAATGCGTAACCCTTGTTTTGTTTGAAGAATGGGGTTTTTCTGTTCCTTTTATAGCTGGTGCTTGGGGGTCTTTGTGCCGCCAAAGACTCCCCAAACCCCCAAAGGCGGTTCAAGGGGGGACGGGGGAGGACGTATTGCGTGTCTCCTCCCCTTCGTCCCCCCTTGAAAATCCCCCCTGAAACCCCACCTCGTCGCATCATTCCCATTGCACGACGTCCGCAAAATGTCTCGGAAGCCTCGCATTTAGTGCGTT
>JBILSS010000195.1:0-2731 GCA_044371965.1 Vampirovibrionales bacterium | reverse complement strand
AGGGCATTATAATGCACCAAGCCGTTATTAGCAGCGGATTGAATCATACCGATGAGCATACGAAAACACCTCACACAATTTAGGGGATCATGTGAGGTATCGGTATAAAATCAGTTTTATCTAAAACGGTCGTTTAAATAATGGAGAAAAACTAAAGAAACTAAAGATTAGTTGTTTTCCATTTGAATGACGTTTTCCCACTCGTCCGAACCGTTAATGACATCATAATTGAGGTCACCTTCTTGAGCGGAAACAAGCGTCGCAACCGTGCAACTGGAAATAACGTTAATGGCGGTTCGCAACATATCCAAAATGCGGTCAATGGGCCAAAGTAAGGCGATGCCTCCAAATAAAGGCGTAAAGCTTTCGCCAATGGAGTTGATCACAATCGCCATGGTGATTAAGCCAGCACTCGGCACACCAGGTGTCGCAATGGAAGCCAAAATCGAAAAGACCACGATGAGGACTTGAGTCCACAAGGTAAGTTCAAGCCCAAAGGCTTGAGCGAGAAATAAAACGGCGATAACTTCAAATAAGGTCGTCCCTGTTTTGTTGATGCTGGCACCTGTTGGCAAAACAAAACTAGCGACTTGATGGCTCACACCCACACGGTTTTCGCAACAGGCAATCGACACAGGCAAGGTTGCGGAGCTGGATGCCGTCCCAAAGGAAACCATAATCGCTTCGCTAATGGCTCGGTAAAACTGTAAGAAGTTCACTTTTGCGACTGTTTTCAGAAGAAGTGGAATCAAAATAAAGGTTTGAATCAACAAGCCCATGACGACTACAAGCGTGTAAGGGGCAAGAATCTGGAAGATTTGAGGCCCTGCTTTGGCGACAGAAATAAAGGTCAAGCTAAAAACACCAGGAACCGCAAGAATAAAGACCCAATCGGTTAGTTTCATGGTGGTAGCAAAAATGGATTCAAAAAACGCAATCACAGGACGTCCCGCTTCACCCACCTTAGACAAGGCACTGGCAAAGAAAATCGTAAATAAGACCAAAGGCACCATTTCGGCTTTCGCCAAGGCTTCCATGGGATTTTTAGGGATCAAATTAAGGAAGAGTTCTTTTAAGCTGTAGGCATTTTCGGTGATATGGCTAACATCCACAGGGGGGCGATGCGACATACTTGCTAAAGCAGATGTCGGATCTTGCATCAAGGTTTTGAGATATTCCCCAGGGTGGAGGAATTGCCCAAGCCCTAGAGCAATCAAGGCAGAAAGGGTCATCATAATGACAAACCAGCCCAAGACTCGACCGCCGAAGCGACCTAAGGAGCGACCATCACTCACGCTCGTGACGCCCACAACAAGTGAGCTAACCACAATCGGAACTACTAACATCCCGATTAAGCGAATAAAGACCTGCCCAATGGTATCAAAAATGGTGTAAAAGACATGAAACTTCGGATCGCTTAACGCCAAACCCAAGCTTGCCCCTGCGACAATAGCAAACAAAATATGCCAATGACGCTTTGTGCCTAAGCCTAGTGCCAACAATGCCAACCACAAAAAACGTTTCATGCCAAGATGCTCTCCATGTAAAAGATAAAGTACTTATCTATGATATGTCAAACGTATAAATTATACAAGCTGACTTAATTTAGGTCGGATGCCTTTGAAGAGCTGGACAAAATGAATAAGTCGATAATTTCAGAAAGTTCGTTGGCTTTACCTTGATAATGCTTAATATCGGATTCCAATTTGCGAATCACGGTTTTGTATTCTTCAATCTTCTTGATGTTGCCACGCACCGCTTCTAACATTTCAGATTGAGCCGCTTGTGCTTCAGAAAGCACTTCTTCCATAGCAATGCCCATGGCTTCCATGGTTAAACGAATAATTTGAGCCCCTGTTTGCTTGGTCACGCCTTCAGGCAAGTTATTTACCAAGGTAATTAAGGTACGCACATTATTGGTATATTCGGTGTCATAAATCGGCTTAGGTTCTGCCAAGTGATTTAAGGACAACTGCGGCTTGCGAACCGCCACTTCGGGGTAGTTAGATTGAGCCACCTCAGCATCTAAAGGACTAAAATTCATCGCAGTTGCGATATTTTCAGCGATGCGTCCGTCGGCAGTCTCTTTATTGTAAACGGAATCTAAAAGGGCATCATCTAAATCAATGTTTTGAATGCCTTCAAGAGAAGGGGTTTCGGAAAGGTCTGTATAGCTTGCGGACATGGGGAAAGCTCCTATCGGATCATCGGAATATGCAGGCACGGAATGATTTTCCGTATCATTAAGGGTTATTCCAATAAGTGTAGCATCTTTCTCGTTTTTTGTCTCGTTTTTTTCTTTAGGGTTGGCACCTTGTGCTTCTGTTGGTAATTCTGTTGCGGATTCATGGGCAGATGCCACAACGGAAAAATTTGCTTTAGGGGAGCTTAATCGTGCCTTAATACGCTCTAGGCTAGGGGAAGCACTGGGCTGATTAAGCAGGGGACTATGGGCTTCTGCCTTTTGATTCAGGCGTTCTTTCAAGCGTTCAAAGCGAGACGTCATGGTTCTATTTCCTTATTTCTTGGATAAAGGCTATTCTATCGTATTTCAGACGGATCGATTTATTTGAGGCTAAAGTTCCCATGGATGAAGGACGCTTTATACCAATTAAACGATTAAATAGCGTGTTAAATGTAGGGGCGTGATTTATCACGCCCGCCTTATAATGGTGAAAAGGGTGCGATAAATCGCACCCCTACAGAGAAATTTTTACGCTATTTAATTGTT
>JBILSS010000088.1:0-9432 GCA_044371965.1 Vampirovibrionales bacterium | reverse complement strand
AAAATATCTGAAACAAGCTGGTATTGCTCTTCGGTAATATCGCTGGGATAAGGCATTGTAAAAAACTCTCTTGACAAACAATACCTAATTATACACCATTAACCACTTTCATGAAGATAGGTTCTTACTTTTGGAAATCAACGCCTCACCGGGTAAAAAAATTCAACTTTTTATAGGAGTCAATGTCAATGATCCTATTATCGAAGCGGCGGCTCGTTTGGCGAAAGAAGCAAAAGCCCCAAAAGTAGTGACTCCTCAAAGACAATTTTCGCTTATTTCGTGATATGCTAAACCTCGTCAAGGTTTAAGATAGGCACGATACATGCGACTCGATAAGTTTTTGAAAATGACACGGCTCATCAAGCGACGCACCCTCGCCAACGATTTGTGCGATATGGGGGGTGTGATGCTTAACGGCAAAGTCGCCAAAGCCGCGTCGGCTGTAAAAATTGGCGATGATGTTGAACTGCGATTCGGCAATAAAATCGTTAAAGCCCGAGTGCTTGAAATCCCTTTGCGACCTGCGGGTAACTTAACCACGGCGTCGCAATATGTGGATATTTATCACCAAGAACGCCTTGAAAATCCCTTGCCTTACCCTGTTGATGACCTCGGGGATGATGGGACGGATGATGCGAGTGATGAGGTGAACGCTTGATGAAATCTACCTTCTTCGACGACGAAGCCATCCTCAAAAAGCGGACGCCCCCTGCCTTAAAAGTCGCCAAAGCCCTCAGCGTCTTAATGGACGGTGCCTTTCGCATTCCCTTCACGAAAAAAACCTTCGGCATGGATGCCATGGTCGGTGCGGTTCCCGTGCTTGGCGATGCCTTCACCTTCTTGATTTCAGGCTACTTGTTGACGCTTGCCGTCTATTATAAAGCCCCCACGTCGCTGATTTTGAAAATGTTGGGCAATCTCGCCTTTGATTTTCTCATTGGTGTCGTCCCTGTTTTGGGTGATATTTTTGATGTGTTCTTCAAGGCGAACATCCGCAATTACACGTTATTATTTGACTTTTTAGAAACGCATCGGGCGGACTTGTTTGTGGAAGGCAAAAGTGCCAGACCTACTGTTGCTCCTTCAGATGCGGTGGTGGATTTATAATGAGCCGTTCCTTTCCGTCGAGTGTGAAAAACTTAACGCCTAGTCCGCATGCCTTGGCGTTGCGTCTGATTTACGGCATGGATTTAGGCATTTTTGATAAAGCCGATGACGCCCTCTACGATGCCTTGAGTACCGCTCCCTATAACCGCTTCACGCCTCAAGAGCGAGGACTCGCCACGATGCTGGTGAATGAAAGCCTGCGGTGGAACTTGACCCTGAAAAGTCAAATTAAAACCCTGACCAAAAAACGCTTTAAAGATCTCCAAGCTCCCTTGCGACACCTGCTTCTGCTGGGCTTGTTGAGTGTTTTGCATCCCCAAGAACGTGAAAAAGAACGGACGTATAGCCAAGTGCAAGCATGGGTTGAATTGGGGAAATCGTGTAAGTTGGCTCCTGCCCAAGTGGGGATGCTCAATGCCTGTTTGCGTCGAGCGTCTGAAGAGCTGGCTCCCTTGGGAGAGGTTGAATCCAGCTTTAAAGGGACAGACCTTGAACGCCAAAGCCTCGCCAGCGGATGGCCTACTTGGGCGTTGAAAGAACTCCAGCAGGCGACGAATCCTGAAACGGTGGACGCTTACATTCAAGCGTCTCACCAAAAACAGCCGATGAGCGTTTTTCATACGCAAGCCGACAGCGAAGCGGAGATGCAGAAAGTGCTAGAATCGCTCGCTTTACAAGGCATTAAAACGCAACAGCCCTTTTTGCCCAAGTTTCCACAAGCCATTCATTTAGAAGAAGGCTTAAAGGGAGGCATCACCACCCTACCCGACTGGGATTCGGGGGCTTGGTATGTGCAAGATTATGGATCCGCTTGGGTGGCGAAGCAGGCGTGTGAAGCTGTAAAAGCCTATCAAAACCCTATTGTGGTGGATTTATGTGCCGCACCAGGATCGAAGACGTGGTGGTTGGCGAAAGCGGTTGAAAACGGTGGTCACGTCCATGCGGTGGATGTTTCCGCCAAGCGTTTGGAGCGATTGACCGAAAATATGACACGGCTTCAGCTAAGCGATCGTGTGAGTGTGCATACCGCTGATGCCACGACGTTTACGCTCGACACGCCTGCCGATCTCGTGTTGGTGGATGCCCCGTGTTCCGCCTTGGGGACGATTTCGCATCACCCTGATTTGTGGGTGAATCGTAGTGAAGCGAGTTTGAAGGAGTTCCCTCCCCTGCAGTTAGCGATTTTGTCGCAGGCGGCGAGCGTGTGTCATGCGTCGTCGACCTTGATTTACAGCACCTGCACATGGCGAGTGGCGGAAAATCAGAAGGTGATTGAAGCCTTTTTAAAGACGCATCCTGATTGGCACTTGGTGGAAGAGCATACCTTGCCGATGACCGCCCTACACGACGGCTTTTACGTCGCTATTTTAAGCCGTTAACATAAGCTTCAACGAATTTAGGGTTTATTAGATTTGAAAACTTCTTTTCAATACCCTCAATAATCGGCTTCATTTGTTCTAGCCATTCTTGTTCTGCATTTGAAGAAGAAAGGTCACACTGAACTCTGTCTCTCATAAAGTTAAGATAGGTTGTTTTTGGGAAAATTAGAGTAGGTACAGTGTTAACACTTTTTCCAGTCATAATGCCTAAATGAAAAAATCCTGTAAGATCCGCAGCAATGGCTGCTTTGTACAATATCGTAAGAGCTTCTTGTCCCCATGTTGAAAGTTCCTGTTCTTTTAGGACTTGTAATGCTCGAATCGCAGGTTCCTGACCCGCTCTAACGATAAATTTTTGCCCATCCACTTCAATCATCCCACTTCTATGGGTTTTTGAAGCAGAATTTAATTTCAAGGAGGAGGGAGAGAGGGAGTTATTTAAACGCATTGAGAAAACCTTTCATGTGTGAATATAAGAGAATATCTGTTATTATACTGTACTTTTTGAAACCAAGCCATTATTTGGTTTTGCTCGTCGAAGGCATCAGAGCCACCGACCCTTGCGGAGGCACAGGCGGTTGAGCCTGTTGCTGTTGGGCTTGGGCGTCTTGGGCATCCTGTAACTGGGCTTTTTGAATGCCTGCGATCGCATCATCCACCAGCTGGGCTTCTAGCCCCAACATACCCACGCTGTCTCGCAGACGGTTCAACTCGTTCAAGACTTCGGGGCTTGGGTAGCGGTAGTATCCCACTTGCATGGCACGTAACATGGCTTCATGCACGACAGAAGACGGATCCCGCAGAATCTTCAATGCAAAGGCATCCACATAGGGCTTAAATTGCGGACGCTTTTCCAAATTGGGATTCCCACTTAAAATAATGAAGTAGTCGTTGGCGGCATCGGCACGACGCATCCAGTCAGGGTCTTCAAGCCGTAGGTTCAAGGAACGCATGATGCCATCATCAAAGCCACGCACATCAGGAGGCAAATCCACAGGGGCAGGAATGGCTGGAGCTGGACTAGGCGGTGAACTAGGTGGCGTGCTTGGAGTCATTGGTGGGGACGCTGGTGGATTCGTCGCCACGGGAGGCGTCACCCACGGATCGGGGATGCTTGGGTAAGTCGCTGGTTGAGCCGTCTGGGGGACGTTTTGAGGGACGCTCTGGGGAATGTTCGGCTTGAAAGTAGGGGGAACTTGAGGCGAAGCGGGAGAAATTGGCATGGGCGAAAGGTTTACCGTCGGGTTGTAGAGGGCTGGGGGCGTAACATTGTTCGTATCGTGAATGAACGCATCGGGGGTGGGTGGGGCAGGGGCTAGCTCACGATCGGGCAAGGCAGGCGGAGGCATCGGCTGGCTAAAGTTAGCTGGTGCCAAAAACACGCTCGGCAAGGGTGGAGGCGGTGGCAAGTCTAGCGGAGCAACTTGGCGTGAAAACGCAGGCAAGTTCAAAGGCTTGCCTTGGGCAAGCGAAGGGGGTGGCGGAAATGTTGAGGCACCAAAAGAGGAAATAGACACGAGAACACCTTTCGACACGGGGGGAACAAGGGGACGATATACCTATAAAGTCTACTCATCTTTTTTTTGTGCTAGGAAGGTACAACTCGTTTTGTCATTGCGAGCGAAGCGTGGCAATCTGGAGAGACTCCGCACGTTGTGAACAGATTGCTTCACATACGTTCGCAATGACGATTTCCCCTTTTTATAGCCTTGTGTTCCTCTTTTTTTGTCGTAAAATAAAATAGCTTATACCATTTAAACGATTGAATAGCGTATAGGTGGATTCTAGGAGCCTAGACTCGCAGATGTGTGAAGTGTACAAAGACGTACATAAGCACATCGAGAATCGTAGCGACAACGAAGACGCCAGACGCTATTTAATCGTTTAATTGGTATTACTGTATCTATAGGGAAAATATACCATGCCTGCAAAAAATGTTTCGAATGAAGAACTCCGTCAACTGATTCAAAATACACCCGACTTACAACTGGTCGATGTTCGTACGCCTGAAGAAGTGCAAGAAACGGGCTACATCGCAGGATCGCTTACCTTGCCTGTGCAGACCATCGCTGATTGGGCAGGCACACTGGATGCCTCTCGTCCTATTGCGTTCATGTGTCGTGGGGGTGTAAGAAGCCTTTATGCGTGTGACTACATGGAAAACGTCATCAAAATGGATACATCTGCCGTGCCGTTGTACAACTTGGAACACGGCATGAGCCACTATGACGGTGATGTCGTCTACCCTGAAGCGTCGAACGCATAAGCTTTGTTTAAGGGCTTTCTAAAGACAGCCCCTACAAATACTCTATTCTCTGTTTTTAATCCACAAGGAAAAATGCCCCATGATGATTCAAAAAGAAGATGTCCTCAACGCCCTTAAAACCGTCAACGATCCTGAATTGCACAAGTCACTCACTGAACTCGGCATGGTGGACAATATCGTCATCAACGGCAATGACGTCAACTTTGATATTATTCTCACCACCAAAGCCTGCCCCTTGAAAGAAAAAATCCGTCAAGACGCTCAATCGGCTGTGCAAGCTCTTGAAGGCGTGGGCAAAGTGTATGTGAACATCTCGGGCAAAACCTTGACGCCTCGCTTGCCTGAAAAGCAGGGCATTCCGGGTGTGAAGAACATTATCGCCGTGTCAAGCGGTAAGGGTGGCGTGGGCAAATCCACCGTGAGCGTCAACCTCGCCTGTGCGATGACACTTGCTGGAGCGAAAGTAGGCATCTTGGATGCCGACATCTACGGCCCGAACATTCCCATTATGATGGGCGTTGAAGGGCATAGCCTTAAAGGTGTGGATGAAAACAAAAAAGGCATCTTGCCTGAAGGGCATGGCGTTAAGGTCATGTCCATTAGCTTTTTGGTCAAACCTGATCAAGCCATGATTTGGCGTGGCCCGATTCTGCACAAGTCGCTTGCCCAATTCTTTACGGATATGGCGTGGGGCGAGCTGGATTATCTCTTGATTGATCTTCCCCCTGGTACGGGCGACGCTCAATTGTCGATTAGTCAACTGGCTCCGATTACAGGCGGCATTATCGTCACCACACCTCAGGATGTTTCGCTCGCCGATTGCCGTCGAGCCAACAGCATGTTTAAACAAACGAATATCCCTGTGTTGGGCGTGGTTGAAAACATGAGCTATTTTGTCAATCGTCATGGCGAGCGTGAAAACATTTTCGGCGAAGGCGGTGGTGAAGTCTTCACCAAAGAATTGGGCTTAGATTTGTTGGCTCAAGTGCCGTTATTACCTCAAGTGCGTCGAGATGCGGATAAAGGACTTCCGATTGTGATGTCAAATCCTGATTGCGATGCAGCCATGGCATTGAGTCAAGCGGCTCATCAAGTGGTGGCGAAAATCTGTGCGATGTCCGTGGAGTCTCAAGAGGCGGAAGCTCCTTTGGCTAGCGTGTAAAACAAGTAGACGACAGACTTTTTTCTGTATAAATAACGAGATGTTAAAATGGGAGGATCTTTTTATATGTTTGTAAACAATACTCAATTGTCACCTAAAGCCCAACAAAGGCAGGGGACATTACATATAAGTGTTGATGGAGTAATGACCAAAACAATTAAAGCAAAATCGCCTATGGAAGAATTTGAAAAATTAGAAAAGTATTTAAAATGGCTTCAGACTAAGGGTGTTGACAATAGTTCTTCCGTAAGTATGTTAGTCGAACGTCCCAAACTTAATGCACGACTCGTTAAAGTGCTTACTCCACTATTTGAGTCTATAGACCCTAACTACCTTATCGCTCGTCGCATTCCTACAATCCAATCACTTCTGCATAATTGGACGGTAACCTTTAAACTGTTAGAAATGGGTTTTAAACAACATCTAAGTTCAGATTCACTAAAACACATTACATACAAAAAACATCTATTCCCTAATAAATCTTGTGCAACGGGTGGTTGTATGCCAGCCCTTTCTTTACTAAAAGTTGAGCTACCCCTTGATAAGTTGATTCAAGTACTGGAAGATCCCTATTACGCTCCACATAGAAGTAATCAAATGCACTAGGAGTTTTGAGACCGTGTTTTCTGTGATAAAACGTATGGGTTGGGATGATTTAGATGCGTTGGTCAATATCTCTCAACGCACCTTTTTAGAAACCTTTGGCATGAATTACAATCCCAAAGATCTAAACGAGTACATGGAAACACGGTTGTCTCGGCACGCTTTAGGTAATGAGTTGGCAGATGTGAAGAACGTCTTTTTTAGTGTGTGGGACGAAAACGCCGATGCCCTAACAGGGTACATCAAAATCATCCCACAGTCTCGTAAGTTTTTGGAAGACTTAGAAGAACAACACATCGAACCACAAAACAGTACCTATTTAGAGCGTTTTTATCTGCTGAAATCCTTTCACGGCAAAGGCATTGCTCAAAAAGCGATGCAAGCCACGCTCGACTGGATTAAGTCCAACACCGAAAGCGATGCGATTCATCTCACCGTGTTTACTGAAAATCCACGAGCCTACACGTTCTATCAACGTTTTGGTTTTGAACATGTGGGCAATACCGTTTACATGGTGGGGTATCATCCTGACACAGAGTTTGTGTATTTGTTAAACCTTTAAAACCCGTTTTGGTGTATAATGAATTGAATTAAAAGAGAGAGGAATACATTTCCTATGCACGCCTATCAAAGTTCACAACAACGCAATGCCCTGATTTGTGCCAGTAGCCAAGGGCTAGGCTTAGCCGTCGCCAATCGCTTGGCGGAAGACGGTCATAACCTGTTTTTAGTGGCTCGCAATGAAGCACGTTTGACGAAAGTCAAACAAGAACTGGAAGCGGCTCACAAGGTGCAAGTGCATATTCATGTCTGTGATCTCAATGTCGCCAGCCAACGTACGAAGCTCCTTGAAGTCCTGCTCGCCCTTTGGCCTGCTGGCCCTGATATACTCGTCCACAATACGGGAGGCCCCACGCCTTCTACCGTTTTAGACACCGAATACGTCCACTGGACGCATGGGTTTAACAGCCTGTTTTTAAGCGTCGTGCAGATCAACCAAGCCTTAGTTCCCTTAATGGTGGAACGAGGGTGGGGGCGTGTGGTGACGGTGACTTCGCTTGCCGCCAAAGAACCGCTCCCCAATTTGGCGGTATCGAATGCCTTGCGATCGGGCATTAGTGCTTATTCTAAGACGCTGGCGACAGAAGTGGCGTCTTCAGGGGTGACGGTCAATTGTGTGGCACCGGGTTATATTCAAACCGAACGCTTGAAGCACTTGTTTCATTTTAGGGCGGAACAAGCAGGCACGACGCCATTACAGGCTCAGCGTCAGATTGAGCAGAACATTCCTGCTCAACGCATTGGGAAAGCCGCCGAATTTGCTCATGCGGTGAGCTTTTTATGCAGTGAAGGCAACAGCTACATGACAGGGCAGACCCTTGTCGTCGACGGTGGCTTACAGAAGTCGACGTTCTAAAACGAGACTTCTTCCAAACCGTTCATATAAGGCACCAACGCCTTCGGGATGCGAAGCGTGTGAGCATCCACCACATAGTTTTCCAAAATCGCCGCAATCGTACGACCCACCGCAATGCCTGAGCCGTTTAAGGTATGGCAAAATTGAGGCTTCTCGCCTTCGCCAGCACGATACCGCAAATTCATGCGACGAGCCTGAAAATCAAGCGTATTGGAACAACTGGAAATCTCCCGATACACGCCTTGAGCAGGCATCCATACTTCAAGATCGTAGGTCTTTGCCGCCGAAAAGCCGATGTCTCCTGTGCAAAGCGACACCACCCGATACGGCAATTCCAAGATCTGCAAAATCCGTTCCGCATGGCTGGTGAGGGCTTCAAGGGCGTCAAACGACGTTTCCGCCGTGGTGATATGCACGAGTTCCACCTTGTCAAACTGATGTTGGCGAATCAGTCCACGCGTGTCCCTGCCCGCACTGCCTGCTTCACGCCTGAAACACGGCGTGTGAGCCGTAAATTGCATCGGCAATTGAGACGCTTCGACAATTTCATCCCGATACAAATTGGTAATCGGCACTTCAGAGGTAGGAATCAAGTACAAGTCGTCTTCCGCAACCTTGTACATGTCTTCCCCAAACTTGGGTAACTGCCCTGTGCCTGTCATACTGGCTTCATTGACGAGCAAAGGCAAGACGAGTTCTTCATAACCGTGTTGCGTGGTGTGAACATCCAACATCAAACGGATTAAGCTACGCACGAGCAAGGCACCGTTGCCACGAAAGACGGAAAAGCGAGACTTGGCGAGCTTGACGCCTCGTTCAAAGTCGATCCAGTTTAAGGCAACGCCTGTTTCCCAATGGGGAGGGGCTTCTTGCATGGGACGAGCTTTAAAGTCGCATCCCCAACGGCGAATTTCTTCGTTGTCTTCTTCGCTACTGCCGTCTTTGACGGATTCATGCGGTAGGTTGGGCAAGCTCATCACGATGCGGTCTTGCTCTTCGGCGAGGGCGTCTTTCTCGGCTTCAATGGCTTTAATGCGTTCAGAAACGCCTTTGGCAGTTTCCATAACAGCATCGGCGTTGTCGCCAGCTTTTTTGAGCGTGGCGAGTTCCTTATTTAGGGCATTGCGTTGATTGCGTAAGACTTCTTCTTCTTGCAATAAGGCACGGCGTTTTTCGTCGATGGCGAGGACGGCATCAATGGAAAAATTAGGGTTACGGCGTTGTAGGGCTTTTTCAATGGCGTGGGGATCTTGACGGAGGGCTTTAATATCAAGCATGGGGACTCTTCTCTCTGAAAAACGGTTAAACAAGTATTGTTGACTTATTCTAACATAAAACACCGTTTCTTTTTCAAAAGATTTCACTTGACAGAAGGCTGTATTTGGATTTTACTATTTAGAGTAAGTTTACTTACGGTTTTTCCCATTTACTCTCAGATACCTAAAGAAAGGTCACCTATGAAACTCTCTTCGTAGTCCTTGGGGGGGGGCGCCCGCCC
>JBILSS010000087.1:0-9442 GCA_044371965.1 Vampirovibrionales bacterium | reverse complement strand
TTCACCTTTAGGAAGGAGAGGTTGGGAGAGGAAACCAACGGTTTTCTTTCCCAAGAGAAAAAGTTTTAACTTTTTCGACTTGAAGGGGGGATTTTTAAGGGGGGACGAAGGGGAGGAGAAACGCAATACGTCCCCCCTTAAACCGCCTTTAGAGGTGTCAGAGACCTTTGGCGGAGCAAAGGTCTCTGACAACGACCAGCGTTAAAAGAGACCGAAAAGCCAAGCACCAGCTCAAGATAGAAGCTAGCCAAAACAAGGAAGCAAAGGTCTCTGACAAACAAGTAACCATAAATGGAACTAAAAATCCAAAAAAGAAAAAATAAAACATCACTTCCTATCTGAAAAACACTAAACGTATAGAATGATATGGAACTCTTTAGAAAATAGAGGCTGATTTATAAGAAAAAAGTTGCAAGCTCTCGTTTTCTTCGTGCTATACTAACACTGTTATGGAAATCATGATTGATTAAAGGTAAACCTCCCATGAGTTCAAGTCCTCTCGTCTCTAAAGTCTATCAGTTCGGTACTTCAGGCTATCGCCACGATGCAGATGATGCCTTTAACGAAGCGGTCGTCACGCAAATTACCCACGCCATCGCCGATGCCTTAATTCAAACCATGCATGCGGAACACATCGCACGCCCCGTCTTGGTCGGTGGTGACACCCGTGAAAAAACGAAAATGGCGATCCCTATTATCATTAAAACCCTTCTCGCCAAAGGCTTAGACGTTTACGAAGTGCAAGGCGATGTGCCGACCCCTGTTTTGGCGTATACCGCGGCTCACTTGGCTGAAATTGCAGGTAACGGCGTCGGTTCCGCTGGAGCGATTTTGATGACCGCCAGCCATAACCCTTGGAACTACGGCGGATACAACTTCTTGACCAATGACGGAGCCGTTGCCCCCTCATCGCTGACCAAGCAGTTTGAAGCCTTGCAAGCCAACCCTTTGAACTTGGTTTTGGATCGCAAAGCCCTTGGCTTGGAAGAAGCCCCACGCATTTATCATCTTCTGCCCTATGAAGCGTATTTAGACCACCTTAAAGAAGTCATTAAATTGGATGTGAACGCCATCAAAACGGCGGAACTTCATGTGGGTTACGATCCCTTGTATGCCACGGGTCGCCACTATTTCCCCAAGCTCATGGAAGATTTGGGCGTGGCGGAAGTGAAATTGATTCACTGTGAAGATGAACGCCCCCAAGGCTATGACGGCGAACCTGAACCTTCGGCGGAAAACTTAGCTGAACTGTCTGAAATTCTGAAAAAATGGACGGCTCAATTGCCTGATGCCTTGATTTACGGAGCTTCCAACGACGGCGATGCAGATCGCTTTGGCATTTTAGACGAAAACGGCGACTTTTTGCATGCCAATATGATTTTACGTTTGGTGGCGTATTTAATGGTGCATCACCGCAAGGCGAAAGGCATCGTGGTGCGTTCGCAATCAACGACTCACGCCTTGGATGAAATGATGAAAGCCTATGACACAGCTGTGCTTCAAACCCCTGTGGGCTACAAATATATCGCCGAAGTCTTCTTGGATTATGAGAACGATTCGACAAAGCCGAGTGTTATTTTGGGTGGTGAAGGCAGTGGGGGCTTGAGTATTCTCAACCATGTGCCTGAAAAAGACGGCATGCTCGCTAACTTGCTGATTGCCGAACTCATCGCCAAAGAAGGGGTGCCTCTGTCTCAAATCGTGAAGAAGGTCGAAGCCCTCATTGAAAAGCGTTTTATTTTCACGGAATGGTCGATTCACACCGAACTTAAGTCGCAGATTCTAAACAAAGCCTTGACCCTGTTTACCGAAGGCGGTAGCTTGGGCGCGGATCTCATTGTGGATGTGGCTCGTTCCAATGCGGAAGCCCACGCCTTGAAAGACGAGTTCCACACGCAAGACGGCGTAAAGCTCTATTTGACGGATGGTTCTTGGGTCTTGGTGCGTGCCAGTGGCACGGAACCCTTGGTGCGAGTCTACTTAGAAGTGCAAGATGCAGATGCCACTCGCCTTGCTCGTAAGCAAGAGTCGCTTGAGTCTTTTTGGCTCGATTCGTTTGACAACTTAGGCATTTCGCCGTCTCACATCAAGCGTAAGGCTTAGGAAATCCGCTATGAATGCTCGATTTATTGTGTTGTATGACGCCAGTTGTGGTTTGTGCCAACGTAGTCAACTATTTTTAAATATGTGGCTGAAGCACCCTAGACACATGCGTTTTGTGGATGTCCATAGTGAAGAAGCCCCTCGTTACTTGGAGCCTTTTGCCTTAGTCCGTGACGATACCACCCAGCGAATGCACGTCATTGATGTGGAGAAAAACGCCGTCTTTCAAGCGGAAGAAGCTGTCGGACTGTGTTTGCAACAGTGTACGGCTCCGTGGTCGTGGATTGGGCATCTGTTAAGGCTCCCGTTTTTCAAGGGTTTGACTCGTCCTATGTATGATTGGGTGGCGGAGCGGCGACATCGTTTTTTGCCTCCCTTGCCGAATAAGCCCATGGTCTGTACGTTGGGAAGCTGTAAGCCATCACAAGAAAATCTAGTCTCCTAGAATAGTCTAATACTATTTAAACGATTAAACGATTAAATAGCTAAAAATACTATAAATAACGTCGAGGGTTGACGGGTCGTCCGTTGATACGCACTTCAAAGTGCAGGTGCGCCCCTGTCGAATAGCCTGTGGATCCCACGGCTCCGATGGTTTGCCCTTTGCCCACATTTGTTCCACGAGACACCCCAAGGCGAGACAAGTGACCGTACAAGGTCGCATGCCCCTTACCATGATTGATAATAATGCACTTGCCGTAACCACCGTACCAGCCTGCCATGACCACTCGTCCACCGTCAGCAGCTTTAATCGGCGTGCCGTTTGGACGAGAAATATCCAAGCCTGTGTGATTCAAACGTGTGTGGTGAATGGGGTGAATACGGTAGCCAAAGCCTGAGGTGATGCGTCCCACAACGGGCCAAATAAAGCGACCTGTCGAGCCTTTCACGCCCTTCAAATACCCCCTCAAAAGTTCTTCAATCTTTTCGGATTCAGCTAACAATTCACGTTCTTTTTTCTCGTAATACTTGGCATCGCTGGCATAGCGTTGCTTCATGCGTTCTTCTTCGACTTTTTGTGCATACAAGTTCACCTTCAAACGGCGAATTTCCCCTACAGAAGTCGCTTTTTTCTGGCGTTCGCTCAACAAGGAACGTTGCTTGGCTTTTAAGGCGTTGGTTTCTCGCTTTAAGGCGTTGAAAATACGAGCGTCTTGGCTTAAAATGCGTTCCTGAAAGTACAGCGTATCCACCATGTCGGACACACTTTCAGATGATAAAACCTGTTGCACCATACTCACCCGACCGCCCTTAAACCAATGACGGATCCGCACACCCATAAGCTTGCCCAAGCGTGTGGTTTTGCCAATGGTGCTGTCTAAATCTCGTTGCAAGTATTGAATGGAAGAAGTGGTGTAATTCAGTTGGGTTTCTTGGTGTTCCAAGGCTCGTTGGGTACGAGAAAGTTCAATTTGCTTGGTGATGAGCCTGTCTTGATGATAACGCACATAACGCAACTTTTCGTAGCGTTTTTGTTGAAAGGTCATGCGTTGCTTGTCTAAGTCTTTTTTCTTTTCTTTAAGAACCACTTTATTGACGGCAAGGGCTTCAGGCAAAACCGTTGCGACAGAAGGCAAGAGAACTAAAGCGATCACCAGTATCGAGAGAAGGTGAAATGACCCTCTTTTCAAGGCAGGGCAGCGTTTCTTTAAAGTGGTGTTGAAAAGATGCAAATCAATGCCTCACGAGTAAGATTATCATAAAGACTTCCTACTAGTTTAACATACCCAAAGAAAAAAAACAAAACACTGTTTACGCCATCGCTGTGGGACGCTTACTTGCTGCTTCAATACGTTCTTTCGCAAGTGAAATGGCGGCGTCCAAGGTGTTGATGCCACGCTCTTCCGCCACTTGAAAAATACATTGAGCCGTTTCATAAATGCCCTTGGTTTTTTCCGTAGCTTCTTCCAGCGTGCCTTTCGCCAGTTCGGTAGACAACACAATCACACCGCCTGAATTGATCGCAAAATCAGGGGCAAATAAAATGCCTTTTTGACGAATCTCATCCGCCACTGATTTTTTCGACAAGGGATTATTCGCTCCCCCTGCAATCACCGATGCCTGCGTTTGAGCAATCACGTCGGACGTCAAGGTTCCACCAACGGCGTTTGGCGAAAGAATATCCGCTTTTACCTGCCAGATTTCGTCAGGTTCAACCACTTTAATTTGAGGAAACAACTCCACGCAACGATCCACCGCAGGGGCGTAGGTATCCGCCAAAACGACGTTAAAATGGGCGTGTTCATATTCCTTTTTCAAGTGGGTCAACATATGGTAAGCGACTTTGCCAGCGCCTTGAATGGCAATGGTTAAGCCTTCTAAGCTGTCTTGACCGTGTTTGTAGGCAACCGCCGATTTAATCCCTTGAAAAACGCCCAAGCCCGTCAAGATCGCCGAATCGCCCAAGCCGCCTTTTTCAGGGGGTAAGGCGGAAACATAAGGCGTGGCGTCCTTCATAATTTCCATGTCTGCACTGGTGGAACCAATATCGGTGGCGGTGAAGTAGGCACCTCGCAATGCTCCTATACGTTTACCCATGGCTCGCACGAGTTCAGGGGTTTTGACTTGCCCAGGTTGAAGCCAAATAACCGCCTTGCCTCCGCCGTAATGCAGATCTGCCAAGGCGTTTTTGTAAGTCATCGCTTCAGAAAGTTTGAGAACGTCTTCAAAAGCGGCTTCTTCGGTTGGGTAATGCATCATACGGCAACCGCCCAAAGCGGGTCCTAAGCTTGTATTATGCAAGGCGATAAAGCCTTTTAAGCCTGTTTCGTCGTCTTGTACGACGAAGATGCCTTCGTGTCCTAAAGCGTTTAAGCGATCAAATAAAGCCGTCATGTTGTCGTCCCCAATCTGTATTTAGGTTACAATAGAGATTAGTGTACGACAAAGAAAAGAAATTGCCAAATAAAATATGCCGACTGTTTTCCTAGGACTCGGATCTAATCTCAACAACCCTGAAGCTCAATTAAATCAGGCGGTTGAAACCTTAAAAGAGCATCCTGAAATAAGGCATCTCCAGCGGAGTTCGTGGCACGCTAGTTCGCCGATGCACTGCCCCGAAGGCTCGCCTGATTTTCTCAATGGCGTGATCATGCTCGAAAGCACTTTGCCCCCCGATGCCTTACACGCGTTTTGTCAAAGCCTCGAAATCCAAGCAGGACGCTTGCCTAGGGAAGCTCGTCTGCTCAATGCCCCCCGCCCCTTGGATGTAGACATTTTGTTTTATGGGGATGCGATTATCCATACGGCGGAACTCGTGATCCCCCACCCTCGCTTGCAGGATCGTGCCTTTGTGCTGGCACCGATGCTCGAACTCGCCCCCACGTGGGAGCATCCGATTTTAAAGCGGAGCGTTACGGAACTTTACTTAGCACAAAAAAGAACGCTTGAGGTTTAATGCTTATAACAAAGGTCATGTAACTTGTGTAATTAAGGAAATAAACGAATGATAAGTACGAACTCGACTAACATTTCTACTCAAATGCCAAACGGCAATGCTCAAAAGTCAAACGCCTCGGCTTCTTCAAAAGAACAGCCTTCGTTTTCTTTACCTGCGGCGACGGCGGGTGTGGGACTTGCTAGTGGTATTCCCGTTGGCACTTACTTAAAAAATCGTTATGAGTATAATGCCTCTCAGGGTTACGGTAAAACAGGTAAACACGAATTCTTTAGCAAAGCCGATGGTCAACTTGAAATCAGAAACCTAGATTCAAAAGGCGATATAGTGAATCGATTTTTCTTTGATAAAAATAGTAACCTAAGGTCTTCTGAACAAGGAGGTTTGAAACTAAATAAACCGTATACTCAAATCATTGAAAAATTTGATGAAAACGGAAAACGAATTGAGGGTATTGTAAAAACTCCTTCTTTTTCTTTTGAAGTGGATGAAGAAAAGATTAAAGGTATGGTCATTATGAGTACCCGAGGTTCTTCCACAGATCAATCGATTAAAAACCCTTCCCCCCCTTCGGGAAAAGTACCGTTTAAAATCAAAGAAAAAGAAATTGATGGTGAAATCACTTCTTACATAGACCTTAGGACTTTAGGGGATGAGAAAGATAAGGCTTTGAAAGAACTAAAACCGATAACCCTCACCGATATTTCCAAAGATGTAGATGCAGATGTAAACTATATCCATATCCAAATACAAGGACCTGTGGCTACAGCTGAAGAACGCTTGAAAGATCTACCAAAAGACATCCCCACCCAATTTAAAGATGTGGAAAATTACTTGAAAAACATACAAATGAAGCGAAGTCTCATTGGCTTAGGAATCGGTACAGGCTTGGGCATCTTGGCGTATTTAGGCGTGACACAGCTCACGAAGCCTAAAACGGAAAAGCCTTCTTAACCATTCAAACATTTTGCCTTTTCCCTTTTCTTGTCTTTGCGTTATACTTTAGTTGTATTATTCAACTACTATAAGGATCCCCCCCATGGCAAACGCAACACGAGGCTTATTCATTGCAGGCAACTGGAAAATGTTCAAAACCAACACCGAAGCACGTCAATTCGTGCTTGAACTGGCTCAAAACAACCCCAGGCATCCGCAGGTAGACGCTTGGGTCGCCCCCAGTTTCACCCTGTTGGCAGGAACTGTGGCTAACATTCAACAAGCAGGCATTCGCTTGAATGTGGCGGCTCAAAATGTGGAATCTGCTTTAGAAGGTGCGTTTACAGGCGAAGTTTCCGCCAAACAACTCAAGGATGTCAACGTTGCTGGCGTGATCATCGGGCATAGCGAACGTCGTTCCTATTACAACGAAACCAACGCAAGCGTTAATGCGAAAACCAAAACGGCGTTGGCTCAAGGTTTATTGCCGATCGTTTGTGTGGGTGAAACGCTCGCTGAGCGTGAAGCTGGGCAAACCGATGCGGTGGTGACGGCTCAAACCTTGGAAGGCTTAGCAGGACTCACGCCTGAACAAGTGGCGACTTTGGTGATTGCTTACGAGCCTGTTTGGGCGATTGGTACAGGCAAGGTCTGTGAAACGCCTGAAGCCAACCGTGTTTGTGGCGTCATTCGTCAGGTTTTGGCGGAACAGTTTGGAGACGTCACCGCTCAAGCCGTTCGTATTTTGTACGGCGGAAGCATGAAGCCCGACAACGCCGAAGGCTTGTTAGGCAGTTCTGATATTGACGGTGGCTTAATCGGCGGAGCCAGTCTGCAAGCGGATTCCTTCGCTCAATTGCTGGCGATCGCTAAAACGACCGTCGAAAAGCTTGAAACGGCTCGTGTGTAACTTTTAATACTATTTAACAAGTATTTCTCGTTTTAACAACGCCCTCTTCCTAAAAATAGGAAGAGGGCGTTGTTTTGTTACAAAACGTTAGATTAGGCAATTCTTAAGAGAATCTTGACTTTATTAAAGTACGAAACACAGACTTCCTTCCCTCCTTCCCCAACACACTCCCCATATGGACCCCATCCAGAGAACCTTCATGCACACCAACCTTTTTTATGTCTCCCTTTGGCGTGCATTTTTTAAGATAATTTCTGTTCGTTCAGATTTTTAATTTAAAACAACCCGCTGGATCTTCCGCCTTTCCCTCGATTCCCCTCGATTCCCTTTACCTTATTTACTGTTCACTTTTAGTTCTTATACCAATTAAACGATTAAATAGCGTCTGGCGTCTTCGTTGTCGCTACGATTCTCGATGTGCTTATGTACGTCTTTGTACATCTCACCCATCTGCGAGTCTAGGCTCCTAGAATCCACCTATACGCTATTCAATCGTTTAAATGGTATTACCCCTACCTTACTGTTCACCCCTGATAGAAAATAGAAAATAGAGAAATACCATATATGACATCCTTACCTGTTAATCCAAAAAATCCGGTTAGTCCTGAAACCATTAAGCGTTACGTTGGTGCTGAAGGCATCGTTGGGCCTGCACACGCAGCCAAATTAGCGGTTGAAGCCTACAACAATGAAGAAGTACCCTTGTCTCAATTTTTTGCCAAAATTGCCAAAGACTTTTCCTTCGCTAAAGCCCTTTCTTCCGTGGATGGAGACAATACCACCATTAGCTGGAAAGATCTCGCTCAACTCGCCGCAGGGAAAGACTTTATCGCAAAAGCCGATGTCGGTACCGTGCCTGAACTCAATCAAGACACCTTAAATGACTTAGTTGCTTTAAGCAAGCTACGCCCTGTTGGATCCGACCCAAGCGTGTGGAATCCGTATGGTCAAGATCAACAAGGCGGATACCCACAACAAGGCGGATACCTCCCACAACAAGGCGGATACCCCCCACAACAAGGCGGATACCCCCCACAACAAGGCGGATACCCCCCACAACAAGGCGGATACTCCCCTCAACAAGGCGGATACCCACAACAACAAGGCGGATACTCCCCACAACAAGGCGGATACCCACAACAACCCTACGGACAAGATCCCTATGCTCAACAACAACCCTATGGACAAGATCCCTATGCTAACGCAGGCTTTGGCTTGAATCAGTCCTACCCACAGCCTTACCCTGTACCGACTTCACCAACGCCTCCTTATAATGGTGGAAGTATGCCGTATTACCCCGTACAGCCCACGCCTCAACCCCCGATTTACAATACCTACAATTATTACAATACAACGAATAACTACAACACCTATAACAATCAGATTTATAATAACCAAGCGTATAATACCTACAACAATCAAGCGTACAACAACCAAGCCTATAATAACCAACGGTATAATATGCCGATGAACTATACCCAGTTCAACAATTCAGGCAATACAATGACCAATATGCCGATGCATTATAATCAGTACAATACGCAAACGAATATGCCGTTCTTCAACCAACAGCAAATGAACGTGAACCAGTTCAGTCGACCAGTATCCCAACCGATTGCCTACGGCGGCGGTATGCCTCGCATGATGCCTAACCCATACGGTGGTGGCGGTGGCTACACGATGCCTCAACTCCCCCAATACGGTGGCGGCGGTGGCTACACGATGCCTCAACTCCCCCAATACGGTGGCGGTGGCTACACGATGCCTCAAGCCCCACAATACGGCGGTGGCGGTGGCTACACGATGCCTCAAGCCCCACAATACGGCGGTGGCGGTGGCTACACGATGCCTCAAGCCCCACAATACGCTGGAGGAATGTCGAACATGATGCAGAGCCGTCCGCCGATGTATGGTGGTGGTCGTATGTTCCCAATGTAATTCACGACATATTTTTTATCTCAAACCGCAGATGTTTAGGCATTTGCGGTTTGCTATAGAAAGCTCTGCGAAAGTCCTGTTCCCTCTCCTTGAGGAGAGGGCTAGGGAGAGGGGGGGATGTCTAAAACCCAGTGTTTACATCTACTCCCCACCCCAAC
>JBILSS010000085.1:0-9454 GCA_044371965.1 Vampirovibrionales bacterium | reverse complement strand
ACAAAGGTCGGCGGACACGTCGACACTTGCGTGGCGTAAAGCACTCGCAATTTCTTGTTTTTCACCGTCGGCGGCAAGTTCTGACGCATCGCATCTTGCAAGACTTGGTTCAAGGTGCCTGTGCTAATGCGTCGTTGAGCGTTGGTGAAGCATTCTTGAGCCAGTTCCAACACCTTATGCACCCGTTGCTGTTCAGTCGCTGAAATAAAGACCATCGGGGCAAAGGCGATACTAGGGACATCCGCCAAAATCATTTTTTTGTATTTCTGTGTGGAACTGGGGGTTTTGTCAGGCACCAAATCCCACTTGTTAATGGCAATCACCAAGCCCTTGCCTGCTTCAACCACTTTTTGCATGATGCGTTTGTCCTGTTCCGTGATGCCTTCATCCGCATCCAAGAGTAAGACGCCGACATCGGCGTTGCGGATCGTGTCCATTTCCTTAAAAGACTATGAACAAAATGGGACTTTATTTCTCCCTTCGCAATTAAGACACAAAGCCCCCACGAACTATAGCCAAGTTTAGAGTTTTCTTTACAGTAGGCTATTCTAGGAGCCTAGACTCGGAGATGTGTGCAGTGTACAAAGACGACCATAAGCACATCGAGAATCGTAGCGACAACGAAGAGACACTGTAAAGAAAACTCTAAACTTGGCTATAAAAAAGTTCCAATGATTGACAGCACCGCTTGATACGTTAGAATAAGAGAATCGAAAGCCCGTGTGGCGGAATCGGTAGACGCTGCGGACTTAAAATCCGTTGTGGCTAACACCACGTGCCAGTTCAAGTCTGGCCACGGGCATATCCCCTATTTCTTTTTGGAATAGGGGATTTTTTCATAAGCATTAAACACTATAGCGTTCTTTCGCTTCCGCAAAGCAAGAGGCGATGCCTGCTTCAATCAAGGCGTGGGTGTCTTCAACCGAACGATCCGCTTCAAACGGAATCAATTCCCCCACCACAACAGACGCCTTCTTGTCCTTAATATAAATCCCCATCGGCATAAGGTCGGCTTGATTTTTCTTCCCCAATTGAGCCGCTCCTTCCTTCATCGGCAACAACTCTTCGCCATTACCACGAGTGCCTTCGGGAAACATGCAAAAGACCCAATCAGGGGCATTCATAATGTTTTTAATGGATTTGAGCGTGTTTTTTTCTAAGCCTTTTTTACGATCCACCGAAACAACCGCTGTGGACGTAAAATAGAAACGCCCCAAGGGATTCTCATACAATTCCTTTTTCGCCAAAAAACTGAAATACGTTTTAATCGGAAAAACCCCCACCACAATGGGAATATCAAAGCTATTCGAATGATTCGAAACCACCAGCGTTCGTGGAGAAAAGGCAAAGTCCTTGAGTGGCGTGCGAAAGTGAATCTTGGTTTTGTGAAGGATGCGGACGCGAAAGGCGTTAATTAAAATCGACAAGCGGTTCCAAAACAGGGTATAGGGACTCGCCATTTGTTCAGGCGTGACTAAGTTGCTCGGGTTGGGATTAAACGGATTGTAGATATACATGCAAGGTTTCTTCCTTTAGACGGTTTGCAAGTCGCTTAACAAGGCATAGAACGACGGAAACGACACATTAACAATCGTGGGATCGTCCAAGCCCCACAAGGTGGCATGCTGGGGATTTCGCTGATTGTGAATGAGATTCATCACGCTTAACGCCATGGCGATACGATGGTCGTGCCACGCACTCAAAGGAGCCGTTGCCTCTTTAGGTAAGCACAAATCGGGATTGCCCTTCATCACCAAGCCGTCTTCAAACAGTTCCACCTTTAGGCCAAGCTTGGCGAATTCCGTCGCCACCGCTAGCAGACGGTCGCTTTCTTTGGCTCGGAGTTCTTCAGCTCCTTTCACGGTGAGCGTGCCGTCTAGCCACGCACAAGCCACCGCCAAAATGGGGATTTCATCCACCATCGCAGGAATGTCCACGGCTTCAAGCGTTAAATTGCCTTTCAGTTCGGACGCCTGCACACGCACATGTCCCACGGGTTCTCCCCCAATAAGGCGTTCATGTTCGATACTGATTTTGGCACCGATTTTTTTCAACGCTTCAAACAAGCCGATGCGTTGCGGATTCAAGCCCACATCTTCAATCAGAATATCCGAGTTTGGACTTAATAAAACCGCCACCATAGGAAAGGCGGCGGAAGAGGCATCCGAAGGGACAAGAAAGTCGACGGGTTTTAGAGCGTCGATTTGACGAGCCTTTAAGTGAATCACGCCAGCGTCATTGACGCTAATATCCGCCCCCATGGCACGAAGCATGCGTTCAGAGTGATCCCGACTGGGCAGGGGTTCTTCAATCGTGGTATCTTCAGTGGCAAACAATCCAGCGAGCAATACCGCTGATTTCACTTGAGCCGATGCGATCGGCATGACATAATGAATGCCGTTTAGCCCCTTTTCACTTGGCACAAAAGTCATGGGGGCAAGGGTGTTGTTTTGCTTGCCGAACCATGTGGCTCCCATTTGAGACAAGGGCTTCATCACACGCCCCATGGGGCGTTTAACGAGGCTTTTATCGCCGCTCATCACGGCATAACGGTTCTGCCCTGAAATAAGCCCACTCATCAAGCGAATCGTCGTGCCTGAATTGCCGCAATCTAGCACGTGGTCAGGTTCTTGCCATTGTCGTAAGCCTTTGACTTGCCAATGCCCTGTTGCGGTATCCACAAGCGTTATTTCTACCCCCAATTGACGCAAGACGTCTCGGGTGGAAAACACATCGGCACTAGGGAGCAAGCCTCGCACTTGGCTGGTGGCATCAACAAGCCCAGCGAGCATCAGGCTACGATGGCTAATGGATTTGTCGCCTGGGACTTTAAAGGTGCCGTGCAAGCCCTTAGGGGAGTCGATTATTTGTAAGGTTAAAGCTGTTTTTTCTTGTGTTTCGATCGCGTTCATGTAAAACCTTTCTTGTTCTTTTGGAGCATCGTTTGTGTTAGAGTAATTTGGCTTACTCTTTAAAAACTTGGATGCTCGGACGATGTCCCTATTCTCTCACAAAGAAAAACACAAGACAAAAACGCAGTCCCCCTGCGTCACCTTGGATGCCCTAACGCCCCTTTTAAGGACTTGGGTACAAGATGCGACGCAGACTCAACGGCTTTTGGTCGTAAGCGACAGCCTGCTGGTGCAACGCTTGGCGGAAGAATTCCCTTCACTTGCGGATTTAATCACCCTAAGTGGGGACGAAGCCCCTGCCACTCGCAAGCAACGGATTCGTGCATGGCTGAACTCCCCACGCACGAAGTTGGTCGCTAGCTTGGCGGAAGCTCGGCGTTTGCTGAAGACGCATCCTGAAGCGGAGGGGCTTGCGTGGGGGATGCCTCCTATTGACAAAGCACTGGGTAAAACGACTTGTTTACCCCTGCCTTTTCAGATTTTGCCGTTAATGCCTCGGCTGATTAAACGCTATGTAGAGCGGAATCCCACGCATCGCTTGATTTGGATTGTCGACGGCGTTCGTCACTATGAGCGTCCGCAGGTGGGGGGTATTTCGCACGCCCAAACGGCGTGGCAAAATGAGATGACGCTTGCTCGACTTCATGCCCTTGAAGACACCCTTGCTTCTGGTGAGATCACCGTTTTATGTGTGGATCTTCACAGTTTGCAAGCCTTGCGTCTGCCAACTTGTGATGAGGAGGGCAAGCCTTTGCACTTTCACGCCGTCTATGAAAGCAAGCATCCATGCCAGTCGTGGCAGGATGTGGCAGGAATGTTGGCGTGGGCAAGCTTCACGAGGCATCCGCATGAGTGGTGGCGGTGGCTTTGAAGCAAGGTTTTACTTTTGCCCATGCGTATGCAAACGAGTATCCTTAATGTTGTGATGCTTTAAGGCTATATTGAACTTTTTACTGATTTCATGGGCTGCGATACGATAATCTCGATAAGCATCTGTCTCCTTAAAAACAAGTTGAGGAATTTCTTTAACCCCCTCTTTCATAACCTCTTCAACAGCACCCACCGCTTGTTTCCATTCTTCAGGTACGAAGGGTATTTGATTCAATCCTTGAACGCATTGTTGGACACTAGGAAGACCCTCTTGTTGTTTTAAAATCAATTCTTTCCTACTTGTTGGGCATAACTTTAAGACATTCAACACATCAAACATACTGGCACTGGGGTCTGAAACTACTTTCTGCCCTTTTTCGTCTATATCAATAATTTTAAAGCCTGTTTCAGCATCATACAATAAATTATTAGGGTGATTTCTAAAATCAACTGAAATCCCTTTTTGCTTTAATGCCTGAAGTAAAGCGATTAACTCATTAAAATGTTTTTGGGGGATACTTGCCGTATGTTCAACATCTTGTAACAGTTCTGTTGGATTTTCGATTTTCCTCGATAAATCAGGGTAAAGTGGTGTGCCTTTCATTTCTTTCATCAAAGTCCCCAAGACTTCGCCTTTTTCATTAACAATCGTGGCAATATCTGTCCCGACCTTATCAGCGAAGTGTTTAGGAACTTTAGTAGGGATGGGCTGTATACTTAAAATATGTGAACTTAACAAGTCTTTACAGGCTTCCTGCGGCATGATGTGCTTCTGTTCCATTGCATTCACAAGCTTTTCTGCATGTTTTGGTTGGATTGTTCCTATATGATACGAAACGGTCGCCAAAGTTTTTTCAATAGGACTATGTGAAAAAGCAGACGGAATATGCTGTGTTTTTAATACATACCCTTCTAGAGGACCTTTTGAAAATTTCATGGCGGTTCCGTCACTACCAGCACCTAGTATTTGTGCATGTGGGAGAGCTTCTTCAATTCTTTTGACCACAAAATTAGGTTTTTGAGGATTAAAGGGTGTTTGCCCCATATCTTTAAGAACAGTATTCATCATTGCTGTGACATCTATTGTAGGCATGGTAAAGGAAATGGCTGGCATGACAATTTGTCTTGGTGTTCCATTTATATCAATAGAGGGCAATGTAAAAAGAACAGAGGGTTCTTTAGGTTCTTGGACTTTTGGAGGCGTTACTGCACTAAGAAACTGTCTGCGTAATTTTTCAAATTCAGGAGAATGGGTTGCTTGATAAAAAAAGCCTTCTGCTCTTTGAAGTGTAGCGGCTAAGCTGTGGCGTATAAGAGAAGGCTCGACTGAACCTCCATTATTTAAAACCTGTTGTATCACAGAAGGGATTTGACCCATCGAGCGGGTGGGGGGGGTAAATAGAGACATTATTGTACAAACCTTTCTAGGGTATATAGAAAGACATTTAAAATGGAAGATACCACTTCTAAAAGAGTCAAAACGTCTCAAATAAAAATTGTGCTAGCTAAACCAAGACAGGCTTAGGAAAACGAGCAAACATCACATCGATGTGTTGTAGCAACGGTGTGGGATCAAAACACGCTTCAATGCTCGCTTTGTCCAACAAGGCGAGGACCTCCTCATCGTGCAGAATGTTTTGACGAAAATGTCCGCCTTCCACATTCCACGCCGCATGGGCATTGCGTTGCACCAAGCGATACGCCATTTCTCGGCTCACGCCCGCATCAATCAACGCCAATAACACACGCTGGCTAAAAATCACCCCACCGTAAATGTTCATGTTGCGTTCCATGTTCTTCGGAAACACTACCAAGTTTTGCATCACCGTGTTAAAACGATTCAACATATAGTGCAGAAGCGTAAAGGCATCAGGCACCACGATGCGTTCAACCGAAGAATGCGAAATATCCCGTTCATGCCACAGCACCACATTTTCCATGCACGGCAAGGCATAGGATCGAATCAAGCGTGCCAAACCCGTGATGTTCTCACTCGAAATCGGGTTGCGTTTATGAGGCATCGCTGAAGAGCCTTTCTGCCCTTTAGCAAAGGCTTCTTCGACTTCTAAGACATCCGTGCGTTGCAAATTGCGTATTTCCACCGCCATTTTTTCAAGCGAAGAAGCGAGCAAGGCAAAGGCGTTCATCAAGCTAGCGAGGCGGTCTCGTTGAATGACTTGCGTCGATGCTTTCACGGCTTCAAGCCCTAGAGCCTTACAGGTCAAGGCTTCCACTTGCGGACTCAAGTGAGCGTAAGTCCCCATGGCTCCTGAAATCATGCCCACACGACATTCTTCAAAGCCTGCTTCAATGCGTGTTGTGGCTCGATCAAGTTCATCCACCCAAACGAGCAGCTTGGCACCGAAGGTAATGGGTTCGCCGTGAATGCCGTGGCTACGACCGACCATCACCGTGTATTGCTGTTCCCACGCCCGTTCGAGCAAGGTATTTTTAAGGGCGTTCAATTTTTCCAACAAAACAGGCTTGGCGTTTTGAATCTGCACATTTAAGGCGGTGTCGATCAAATCGCTAGAGGTCATGCCCAAGTGGACAAAACGGCTGTTTTCACCGACGTATTCCGCCACATTCGTCAAAAAAGCGATGACATCGTGACGCACTTCTTCTTCAATTTCATCAATGCGAGCGATACGGTATTGAGCCTTTTCACGCACTTCAGCGGTCACCCCTTCAGGTACATTACCGAGGGCTTCATGGGCTTCAAGGGCGGCGAGTTCTACGAGCAACCATGCGTCGAACTTGGCTTCAGGCGTCCATAGGGCGGACATCGCAGGCAGGGAATAGCGTTCAATCATGGGGGAAGCTCCTATAAATACGTCTTGAGGTGAAGGAAGAAAGAGGGTCTATCTGTCATAATCATATAGAAAACAGGCGAATAAAGCAAAGATTGTGCTTGAAAAGGTTGTCCTGTCCCCTCTCCTTGAGGAGAGGGCTAGGGAGAGGGGGGGATGTCTAAACCCAGTGTTTACATCTACTCCCCACCCCAACCCTCCCCTTAAAGGGGAGGGGGTAAAGCCAATTCGCAAAGATTGTACTTGAAAAGGTTGAGAAGGAAAGAAACCATGTTCAAACACTTATTTTCATTGATTTGCGTGGTATTGCTTTCGATTTTAATTGTAGGCGTGAGTGCATCCGCATGGGGAGCCGACTATAAAGGGCAGTACAAACGCCCCCCCAACCCCGAAACCCACCCCAAAGCCACGCTTGTGCTGGCGGTGGAACCTCAACATAAAGACGCCAAAGCCTACGGCGATTTAGGCACGCTTATTGGAGGGGTACTCACTCGCAATTTAGCCCTTGCCTTAAAGGGCAAAGGCAAGCAGTCGTATTTGTCGCCCTTGCAAGCCACCGAAGCCTATCGTATTGGCAATAAGCTCAATACAGAAGCTCGCTTTTTAAGCAAAATGAACACTAAAGCCAATTTCGGCATTACGGATATGAAAGGCTTAAATAGTGCCTTGTGTAAAACGTACAAGGAACTCTGTGCGTCATCATCTTTAGCGTTTACAGGGGTGGATCGGGTGCTTGTGGTGCGAGCCGACTTAGATTTTACCCGTCCGTATCGTCCGCCGTCTCGCTGGAAGCGGATTATGAGCTGGTTTGAAGGCAATTTAAACGAAGAAGCCATGGGCTATGTGGATGTCGACATTCAGCGGTTTGACCGTAGTTCAACAGGCATGTACCAAGTCGTGCATCAGTGGCAGGGCGAGTTTCGCTTACCCACCGATCGCATGGTGGGAGCCACGCTTTCCGTCTATGACGAGCCTTCCGCCAACACATGGGTGAGCCGTTTGGGGCATGAGGTTTTTCAGGAATACTGGAAGGCCACGGCTCAAGATTATGGCGTGGTTCGCAATTTGAATCCTCTCAACAAGTTGCCTATCCCTCCGAAAGAGGCGTGGGATTTGGATGAGGCGAAGTTTGAGTCGTATCGATAAGTAGGCGTCATTATTATTTGTTTTTATAAACGAATGTAACGATTTGTCAATTCTCGGGTGACGGGAACCTTTATTAAAGCACAACCGCTTTCAACGAAAAGCGAATCCCCTTTTGTTCACAACCCCCTAACCCTAGAGAGAATATAATAATGACTAATTTTTTAACGAGTATTTTAGGTGCTTTTACTAATAACAACAATACCACCAAAGCAAAAACGACGACTGACACCAGCGACCAGCTGACTTCTAAGCAACTGGCAAACTATAACACCCAAGCAAAAGATTTAGTTAGAGAATACGACACTAATCGTGACGGGTACCTAAGTGCCAAAGAAGCAAAAGAAATGCCCTTATTTGGAGGACAAGACCTCAGTTCCAAAATGTTCGATAAACTATTTACAAGTTTAGCCCAGCGTGGCATGAGTCAAGTGGAACTGTCTCGTACACTTCAACTCATGGATAAAAATGAAGACGGTGAAGTCAAGAATAAAGAACGCAATAACTTTATGGAAAACGTCGTTTCTGAACTGAAAGATGGCACTAATCCCAATGCACTGTATGCTACACTTTCTGCCAACGCCCTTAGGCATGGTGGAGCCAAAAGTACAGGTGATGAATTGAGAAACTTAAAAGCTCAATTTGAAAAATACAATATCGACAAAACGGATTACACACCTGATACCACGCTTGCATCTTCCACAAATACTGACGAAGAAGCCACAGGCTTTGAACAATATAAGCCTTTAATTGAAGCGGGCTTACCTTTCATTCAAGGTTTGATGCAGAATAACAAGTCTTCAAATTCGGACAACATTGACACCAGCGATTACCAAGCTCAAGCCCTTGCGTCACAAAAACAACAGCTTGAACAACAGCTTCAGCTACAGCAACAGTTACAAGCATCGACGCTTAACGCTTCCTCACTGGGTGTAGGTGCATTCCCAACGGCTTCCCCAATGGCGACAATGCCCTTAGCACCCCTCACACTAGAAAACTTCTTGCCAACGAACAACCCACTACTCGCAGGAGGCAATAACGTCCCAACCGCAATGCCTGCTCAAAACACCTTCGCAGTAGCTCCCTTACCTATTATGAATCCCCAAACGCAAGCCCCTGTTGCACAAGCCCCGCCGTTTACCTATATACCACCGTCTGACAAGTGGAACGTTCCTTTCGCTAATGCTCCAACGCCTGTTGCACAAGCTCAAGCCCCTGTCGCACCAACCTTGGTCGCTCAAGCCCCTCAAGTCAACGGCGGTTGGTAATTCCACTCATCCCAAAAGCCTCGCAGACGCCTCTTTACAAGAGGCGTCTTGCCTTGTCTTTTTAACACTTTCATACGATAATAAACGCATGATTGTGTGAAAGGAAATGGGCATGTCAAACCACGCTTTTTTTGAAATCGGATGCGAAGAACTCCCTGCAGGCTTTTTAGCCACCGTGCAGAACGCCTTAAGCCAAGCCATTGAAAAACGTTTAGTAGCGATTGGACTTGCCGACACAAGCATTCACATCGAAAAAACGCCCCGTCGCTTGGTCATTCGCCTAAACGGACTGCCTGAAACGCAAGCCGAGCGAAACGAAGTCATTAAAGGACCGCCTGTTCAAGTCGCCTTTGAAACGGATGGATCCCCTAGCAAAGCCCTCGACGGCTTTTTACGCAAAAACAACGCCACTTTCGACGCCTGCGTACAAGAAGACATCGGCGGCACTCGC
>JBILSS010000086.1:0-9454 GCA_044371965.1 Vampirovibrionales bacterium | reverse complement strand
TCTTGAATGCCCAAGGGGATTTCCTTTTTGCGTTGAATAATGGATTTCTTCTAGTCTAACTCAAACATAGAAAAGCTTGACGACTTTTTATGTCTTGTGTAACTTAAGTATAGTTTTGTCACAATTACACATTTTATCTCCCACAGGAAACGCCTAATGAACTATTTTTCTCTCCCGATGCGTCCGTTTATTGCCCCACATCACACGAAGGCGTCTGGGTCGCAAGCCTTGCAGCAACGTCAGGGGGTAACGTTTGTGAATCATGAAACAAGCAAAGCTTTTCAACGTCAAAAGGAGGCTTATCCTTACGTGATAGCTTTTTTAGAACTCATTTAGATCAGCATTTAAAGGCTTTTGTAGAAGCAGGGCATCGCTTACCCACAGGGCAAGAACTCTACATTTTGTGGGCTTCTTTTGAAAGATATTATCTTGCGAAAGGTAAGCTTCTGGCGTCTCATAATAATAATGTTAATATAAGCGTTTCTCCACATGAATTGATCTTATTTGAAAAATACGTTCCCACTGAAAAAGTAAAAGATGAGATTGAACAAGATCCAGATACAACGAAGTACGGAAGCTGGCTAAAAAGTATGGTGACTGATAAAGACGCACCAGCACAGATTCCAGTCATTAGGACTTCACCCGACTATTTAAGGGATTCTCATGTTAATGATGAAGGTCTATTCCAGTGGAATACGCCTTGCTTATTTTCTGAACCCACGTTACCGATTAGGGGGGAGAACTTCATAAATTTTACGACAAAATTTAGTCAAGAAGTCGCAAAAAAGTTCACAAAACGAGAGAGATCATTATATGAAATCTGGGAGCAATTTTGCCGAATAGTTAATACACCTCACGACTCTTTTTTCCCACGAATAGCTGGTGATAAAGTATTTGAAACACCTTTAATGAAAGAATGGATAGATCCTGGAAATAAACAAAAAATCGTTTATGTTCCCGTTGAGAAAGATGGACAAACAATGATTAAACAAAATATTTCTAATTGGATTGTTGAAGCTTTGGAGGAAGCTCAATCCTACAAACCACTGCAACGCCAAACCCCAAAACCAATCATAAAAAAAAGGTAGAGGATCAAACAACCCTTTGGCGACGTTAAGCCTAAGTCCCCCCTACATCGGAGGCTTGAGCATATTGCCCTTATAAGGACGAAACGGGCTTTGGTAGCCAATGTTGTCTGGAGGCAGATCCACCTGCGGAATACGGTTGAGCTTGTCAAACGGCTCCTGCGGATTCACCACCCACGCCTGCACTCGTTGAGCCAACGCTTCAGGCGACAAGGGATACACCGTCGGGTAAGACGAAGCGGGGGGTGCTTTTTTTGTATCGTCTTCTAAGGGATTTTCATCTCGCACCGTTAAATCAGGCGGAGACGGTAACCCCGACAAATCTTCAAGATTAAGGGGCTTCGTGGGTGCGGTATTCACAGGTGAATCAGGCATGAGAAGATAATCCTCCTTTCCTTAAACCGCTTTTTTTTGCGTTGGGGGCTGTTGCGTCAAGGCATACAACAACGCCGCTTCTTGAGGCGTCAACTGTTTCGGCACGCTCGGAGCTTGAGAAGCACTCGGATTTTTTGCTTCTTGAGCCAAGGCGTATAGCAAGGCGGCTTCCTTGGGGTCAATGTCTCGTACCTTTTTTGTGCCAGCCAAACGATAGGCTTCTTCAATTTGAGCGGGCGTCAAGGTGATTTTCTCCTTCTTGGACGCTTCAGGATACTTGGCAATTAAGGCAATGTCTTCTTTTTTAATATCGCCAAACTCACGAGCTTTAATCTTACGAAGAGCCGTCATGGCTTTTTCACGCTCTTCATATTCCACCAAATACGTCGGTTTACCCACGGTTTTGTCTTGCAGATCTTCAGCCCCCTTACGGATCTTGTTCTGAACTAAAAAGAGGTTGCCCAGCGTAATGATGGCACCTGCCCCTGTCAACCAGTGGAAACCTGCCACGGCAAAAGGAAACTTAAGGCTTGTTAAGTAATGCCCACCCATAAGCTTACCTAAACGGTTACCACGGTTTAAGAACATAATCAATTGATGCGCCCCCACCATGGGCAACGCAATGCCTAAAGCGGCTCGGAAGCCTGCTTTGAGCTGTTCACCCAAGACAAAGGGCTTTTCTGCGGAATCTCTAGCTTGAGCGGTTTGAGCCGTTTTAGCTTGAGCCGTTTTAGCATTTTTAGCATCTTTCGTTTGAGCCGTGGCTTGAGCGTTGACTTGAACCGTCGCTTGCGAAGCGGGTGTCGCTTTTGCTTTAGACGTCTTGCCTGCTGCCATAAATGCTGCCCAGCCCGTACTAAACGCCGTCACAGCCCCTAAGAAGAATCCTAAGTATTTGAAATTGCCTAAGCTTTTCAAGGTGCTAATAACTGGATTGCTAACACCCTTTCGTAAGTCAGACATCGCCATGGCCTTGTTTTTCAAGACTTCTTCAGGCGTTTCATGCAAGGCGAACTTGGCGAGATCAATCACCCCACGCCAAACGGAAGCCACGCCACGCCCCAAACCACTCACGCCCCACGCATCAGAAAGTTCTTTTTGGTGGTGAATAAATTGTTCATGTTCAGAGATATTTTGCATCAAACGTTGAATCGAACGAGGCAAGACATCGTGCAGTTTTTTAAAGGATTTCAAACTTTTTTGGGCATGGTCGCTAAACTCACCGTTGAGCTTAAAGAAATCGTCCACCGTCATTGTATTTTTTAGATCCAACGCCTTAATATGCTTTTCGACGGCTTCTTTACCCAACAAGCCTTCCCAATGGGCTTGTTTGCTTTTGATTTCTTGCAAGGCCTTGATTTTTAATTCCACCAAATCCGCTTCAGACGTCAACAATTTCGAAAACTGACGACTAAAGGGCAGGACTAAGTTTTTGTCGCCCACCATTTTCAAGCGAGAAATGGAGCCTTGAAGATCTTTCACTTGAAGTAAGAGAGGATTATGTTCTAACGCCTTAATTTCCGCAGGCGTCATGGCTTTAGCGGTGGCGATATTCACATGTTCAGGCGTCCAAAACCAACGATCGTTACCCTTATACAGTTCGGAATGAACTTGATGCAAATAAGCGTGCTTCACACTCGGTGGATTGACTTTGTTGACATAGGCAATCACGGCTTTTTGCAGTTGCTTAACGGCATCTGAATCACCAGAAGCCCCTTCTAAAATAGCTTTCATTTGTTGAGGACGCTGCTTGATAAAGTCGTCAAACTGGGTAATATATTGAGGGGTCTCATTCCCTTGAAATATGCCCAAGCCTTCTACATTAAGAAAATTTGCCATGGCTTCAGGCGTGCCAGACGCTTGAGCTTCCGCCAAAGCTTCATCAAAAACGGCTTTAAAATGATGATACAGGTTTTTGTCTTTTAAAAAGGCGTGGGCATCCGCTTCAAAAAACGGATCCATCAAGAAAATGGTGATGCGCTTTTGCTGTTCATGCGTCATTAATTTGTTAAAACGGTCGTAATAATCGTGATGCTTGGTGGCTTCTTTGAGCGTTTTATGCAAGTCGTTATAATGCGTAATATAGCGTTCCACCAAGGAGTCAGGAGCAAGATTCACCCCTTTTTTGAGTTTATTAGCCGTGGCATTGACGGCATGTTCATGATTTTCAAGCCAATAACGGTTGTACTCATCCGCAGGTAGATCGCCTAGGTAAGCACGCATCCACATAGGTAAGTTTTTCAAACTGCCTTGTTCAGGCGTCCAACCGTCTATTGTTTTGGCTAAACGTCCCACAGGACTGTTCTTCGCAGCATCTTTGTTAAGCGGATTAATGGTGCCTAAAGTAGGATCTAGGCCAGCCAAGCGATTGCCGATATTCGTAAACGCCAATAAGGAAACGAGTCCTAAGCCAACGGCGGCTCCTTTTTCGGGGTACGACAGGCGTTCAGACGCTTGTTCATCCATGAACTGCATGGTTACCAAAGAAACACAGAACTCTGTCACCTTTTTGGCAAGCGAATCACTTTGTTCTTGCACATTTTCGAGCTGTTGTTCCATTTGGGCTTGAGCGATGTTTTGCACGGCTTGCAAGTGATTTGGATTTGGATTTAGATTTGGATTTGTCGGAAAACTCGGACGGTTTGCTGAACTGGTGTTGATCGTTCCCATATGAAAAAAACCTTTATGCGTTAGCATGCCCCCTTAGCGAAAGGTGCGTCGTGAAGCTATATATAAGCATTAACACAAATTCTACTCTACTTGTTGCTAGTGGTTTTAGAAAAGAGGCTTAACTCTATCAAACAGAGCCTTTACCTTTTTTGTGTTCACGTTCAAAAACGTGAGGATCCACCCGTTGGATATTGCCGTCTTTATCTGAAATCAACAATAAGGTATTATATCGCTTGGCTCTTTGAACAACGTCATCGGCGACCAAAGCACTCACGGCAAATAAAGCTTTTATTAGATCGAATTCCACAAGGTCAAGATTTATTTCTTCTTCTGGCATAGTACGCTCCATTTTTCAGGTTGTAGGATGTTGAATGTATCGTTTCGTTTATATGCAATAACTCGATGATGAGTCTCCATATCTAAAGAGGTTCCGTCTAAGATAATCGCATCTGATGCGACTGGCAAATAAAGGGTCTGAAGATTTTCTAAACCTGCGTTATAACGTCGCTGAATCAGAGGGGTGGGAACAGTATGCCCTCCTTCCTCAACCCGTTGAGCCACACGTTCGATGGCAAGTTCCACAGAAGGAAGCCACACATAAATCAATCGTGTGTGATATCCCAAAGCGTTACACTGTGCCAATATCTTAGATTGCCACTTGCCTGAAAGCGTCCCTTCAAAGGCGAATGAAGCACGTTCTTTTATTAGCGTATTGACACGTTCAATAGCGAGACGAGACGCCAATCCTGCCTGATTGTAAGGATTCATCGGGTTTAAGCCACGAGCAATTTCATCTGCATTTACAAATTCATAAAGGTGCAAACCTTCACCCAATAACCGAAAAGCGAGCGTTGTTTTACCTGCACCATTACAGCCTCCAAACAAGATAACTTCTGGCTTTTTTTCAAACGTATTAGTATCGGCAGGATTCATAATACGAACTTTCTGATTTTGATAAAGAATGTACTTATTTTAGCACAAAACCATGTCACTAAAGCATTCCTTTATTCAAATGCTCATGCAAGTAATGCCCCGTGAGACTTTCCCCCACCGATGCCACCTGCATCGGCGTCCCTTGAGCCAGCAAGCGTCCGCCGTTGTCGCCCCCTTCAGGGCCTAAGTCAATCACCCAATCGCTCGCCGCGATATAATCCATTTGATGCTCAATCGTCAAGACCGTATGCCCCTTGTCCACCAAGCGTTTCACCACATCAATAAACAAATGTAAGTCATGCCAATGCAAGCCAATCGAAGGCTCATCAAAAATATACAGCGTATGCCCCGAAGGCTTCCGCATCAAATCCGTCGCCAACTTCAAACGCTGAGCTTCCCCCCCCGAAAGCAACGGAGCCCCCTGCCCCAAGGCGAGATAGCCCAAGCCCACATCGCACAACAACTGCAAATGCTGCCCCAAGGTCGGATGACTCTCAAATATCGTGATGCCGTCTTCAATCGATGTTTCCAGCAACTCGTAAATGTTCTTGCCCTTATAACGCACTCGCAAGATTTCGGGCTTAAAACGCTTGCCGTCGCACGTTTGGCAGAGCATTTCAGCATCGGGCAACATACCGACGGAAAGCGTGGTTTTGCCTGCCCCTTTGCAATCTTCACAACGCCCACCCTTGACGTTAAAACTAAAGTGAGACGCCGTTAACCCTTGAGCCTTGGCTTCAAGCGTGTTGGCATACAAGTTACGAATAGCATCAAAAATGCCTGTGTACGTCGCTGGATTGCTACGGCTGGTGCGACCAATCGGCGATTGATCCACCACCACGAGCTTGTCAATCTGCTCGATGCCGTCGATCGCCTTGACACCCTTGGGCATCGTGAGCTTCAAATCTTTCAGCGGAATATCCTTTTTACGACCGTAAGCGCCCGTCACCGCTTGAATGTACTGCTCCACATAAGGCAACAAGCAATCAAACAACAGCGTACTTTTGCCTGATCCGCTCATGCCAGTGACCGTCACCATTTTACCAAGCGGTAGCGTGATGTTCAGATTCTGCAAGTTGTGATGCGTGCATCCCTTGAGTTGCAAGGTCTTTTCGGCTTTAGGGAGCTTCTTCGTGTGATTCATCGCAATGCGACGGCGACCTGCTAAATAATCGCCTGTAATGGAATCCACCTGCTCTTCGAGCTCGCTGGGTAATCCTGCGAAAACGAGTTCGCCTCCGTGGATGCCTGCATTCGGACCAATGTCCACGGCATAATCGGCTTGGCGAATCAGCTCTTCGTCATGTTCCACCACCAGCACGGTATTGCCCTTGTCTCGCAACTCTTTCAGCGTGTTAATCAGCTGTTGATTGTTATGGGCGTGCAAGCCAATCGATGGTTCATCCAGCACATACATCACGCCTGAAAGACCGCTCCCCAGTTGGCTAGCTAGGCGGATGCGTTGAGCCTCCCCCCCCGAAAGTGTCGATGCTTGACGTCCTAACGTCAAATAGGTCACGCCCACATTTTTCAAAAATTGCAAGCGAGCCAACACTTCTTTCATTGGCACTTGGGCGATGAGGGCTTCAGTCGGCGTCAATTCGTGGGTGAGATTCACGAGGGCATCATAGGCATGGCTTAGGCTCATGGCACTCAAGTCTTTCCACGTGAGCGTGTCGCCCAAACGGACGGCAAGCGAAAACGGCTTGAGACGATGTCCGTCGCAATCGGGGCAGTCGTCTTGCAAAGTGAACTGGCGGAAATAGGCTTGACTGGTCAAACCGCCTGTATTCGCCTTCAAACGTAGTAACGGCAAAATGCCTTCAAAGTTTTCAAAGAAGCTTTCCCAATCTTCAGGACTGTCTTCATAATCGATTTCAGTCACAGGGGCGAGCTTGTGGGATTCTTTTTCACGTCCGTAAAAAAAGAGATGCTTTTCCTCTTTTTTCCAAGTTTTCCACGGTTTCGACACTGGCAAGTGCAGATACTTCTCAAATGCCGACAACACTCGCTTATGCTTACCCCACAACAGATACGCCAAAGCTGGCATGGCACCGTCTTTCAGACTCAACGATGCATCCTTAATCAGCGTTTTTTCGTCGATGTGCAACTGATGCCCCGTGCCTTTGCAGGTCACGCACGCCCCATACGGCGAATTGAAGCTAAACAAGCGAGGTGCCATTTCGCCAAAGTCCAAGTCGCAGGCATGACACGCCATAAAGGTGGACATGAGCGTTTCTTTTTCCGTGTCCTGATGCGGTTCTTGGCTCAACAACCGCATGTAGCCATTCGAGCGTTGCACGGCTTTAGACAACGCCTGTTCCAAACGATGCAAGGTGGCATCCTTATTGTGACGCATGACGATGCGATCCACCACGGCATCAATGTGATGCACCTTATAGCGTTCGAGCTTAAAATTGTCGGGCAATTCGTCCAAGTCCAGCATTTTACCGTCGACATAGGCACGGGCAAAGCCTTCTTTTCGCAACTGTTCAAACAAGGCACCGTAATCGCCTTTTCGCCCACGAATCAGGGGGCTTAAAATCTGAATGCGTGTGGCTTCGGGCAGTTTTTTGATGCGTTCGAGCATTTGCGGAAGCCGTTGCGGTTGCACGTTTGCCCCACATTGCGGACAGTACGCACGCCCTGCTTTGGCAAATAGCACACGCAGGTAATCCATGATATTGGTGACCGTGCCGACGGTGGAACGAGGCGAGTAGAGCGTCGTTTTTTGTTCAATGGCAATGGCAGGCGAAAGCCCTGTGAGCTTGCGAACTGGCGCCTTTTCTTGCTTGCCCATGAACTGCTGGGCGTAATCGCTGAGGGTGTTCATGTAGCGACGTTGGGCTTCGCTGTAAAGCGTGTCGAACACGAGGCTACTTTTACCACTGCCTGAAATGCCTGTAAACACCACGAGTTGGTGCTTAGGGATGTTCAGCGAAAAGCCCTTGAGGTTGTGCGTTTGCACGTCTTCAAGGCAGATATATCGCTGGGTGGGGGGGGCATCGTGCAGAGCAGGCATGGCGTTACCTTTCGGCTTGGGGGAGTGGAGCATCCCTTATTATACGCCAAACATTTTAAGACGTCGTTTTAGATTTTTTTATTACTTTTTTCTTTTTTTCTGGGAAACGATCGTTTCCGTCTTCATCGAGTATTTGTGGAATGCTAAATTGTGTTCGTAATTTCTTAGTCGCCTCAATAAAATCAGAGATCTTTTGTTTTTTTTCATCCTCTTCACCTGTATTGCCGAATAATGGATTAAAACTAATATTTGTCCGTCCAGATATATGATTATTTTCAGGGTCGATCAAGTGACTATTTATTTCGAGTTGTCCCCTAAAACCAGCCCCATAACTAAACATCGTTTTTAAATTACGTCCTTCATTGTAGTTATTGAGTGTTATATCCGTCCCCTCATTACTATATGTGATAGTTAGACTGTTAGTTTTATTTGTTTCAGGGTGCTTGTATGTCCCTTTTTGGATCCAAGCATCTATCTGTTTATCGTTGATATTCTTTATTGTTGTTTTTTCAGGTTTCTCTAACTTGAAATCCTTCATATTCTTAGTGACAAAATCGATTCCTTTTCTACTTATGGCTTCATTCTCACGCTCTTTCTTTATTTCTGGATCTTCTACTGGTGGAATATACCTTTCTGTTGAAGGGGCTTTACCTGTCGATGGTGTGGGATCTGGCAAAGGTTGGGTAGCAGGAAAGTTTGCCCCTGCCTTTAAGGGTTTTAAATACGCATTTACATTTTCTGAAGTGACCTCTTTGTTGGGAGCAGTGAAGGTATGAGGAACAATGTCTGCCCCCGTTATTTTTTTATCATCACCAGCAAAAAAACTAAAGTGTTGAATTATCAAAATATCGACAGCGGGATTTGGATTTTTTTTAACCATTCCGTCAGTTCTGTTTGATCCACCCCGTCAGGAGGTTTTGATGTGTCTATTTTGTTTATATTGTTGAAAAATAGGTCAAACGTTTCTCGAATTGAAGGCATGATGAAAATCCTTTTTTATAGGTGTTTACTTAGGGAGACATTATTTTTAAGCGTAAGACATATATGTCTTTATGTTTTAATAAACAATTAAAGTATCTTAAAATTGCCTTGAATCGATCAAACTTTACAAAACGAGAAAAAATCTCGACGACACCAAAAAGCTCCCCCTAAAACGATGAGCTAATCGCCACGATCTTGCGAGCTTAACGAATCGAGACACGCCTAAGCACTACTTCAATCGTTTAAATAATATTAAAGCTTCGATGTCTGTTCAGGGAAAAGACACACGGCGGTTTTGATGACTTCTTCCTTCATGTACGCAGGGAGGCTTACAAAATCGAAGACATCCACAAAAATGGGTAAATTGCTTTCTGAAAGGGCGTTTCGT
>JBILSS010000194.1:0-2767 GCA_044371965.1 Vampirovibrionales bacterium | reverse complement strand
GCCATTAAGCTGGACGAAATTGCTCACATTGAAATGATGGAATTGGCTCGATTAGGGGCGAAAGTCTTGCATCCACGCTCGGTGGAAGCCGCCCGTCGTTGGGGCGTTAAAGTGCGTGTGCGAAGTACATTTAATCTAAACGATGAAGGAACCCTTGTTGTGGATGAAGCCATGATGTCTCAAGACTCTACAAGAGCAGTCGCAGGCGTTGCGTGTGACAAGAATCAAGCCCGTGTGGCGGTTATTGGTCTGCCTGACAAGCCAGGGATTGCTGCTCACCTGTTTAAAACGCTTGCTGAAAAAAGTATTAGTGTGGACATGATTATTCAGTCCATTGGGCAAGACGGCGTGACCAACGATATTGCTTTTACGGTGAATACGTGGGATTTACAGAACGCCGAAGCCGTCTTAAAACCGATTTTGCATGATTTAGGGGCAAAAGAGGTTTTGTTGGACGACCAAGTCGCCAAGGTTTCGATTGTGGGCGTGGGTATGATTGATCGCCCTGGTGTGGCGGCATCGATGTTTCAAGCTTTGGCGGAAGCCGAAGTCAACATCGGGATGATTGCGACTTCTGAGATCAAGATCTCGGTTTTGGTGTCAAGCTCACAAAGTGATAAAGCTGTTCAAGCCATCCACCACGCCTTTTTTAGTGATGCATCTAGTGAAGAACTCGTGCCTAGTAAGCTGGGCTATTAAAAGGCTAAGCGGATTCAAGTGACAAGTATAGCCATTTTATAATTTCCTTTACAGTGTCTCTTCGTTGTCGCTCGGGTTCTCGATGTGCTTATGTACTGTTTATGTACAATCACACATCTGCGAGTCTAGGCTCCTAGAATCCACCTATACGCTTTTTAATCGTTTAAATGGTATAAGGATGCTCCCTAGCTTACAACAAAGATGCGCCAAACACAAAACCCCCCTCCGTCTGTGGAGGGGGATGTGAAGTGAGTTTTCACTAATAAACTAATGCTTCAAAATAAATAGATTTATTTATTGAGACTTATTTATCGCAGGGAACAGCACTATTGAGTTTTTTTGATAATGCTTGTCTTTCTTCAGGAGGAGTATAACCCGTACTTCTGAGATAAAAACCATTGGCATCAGTATTATGTTGCTGGAGACCAGTGGAAGCTTTAACCCAATTTTGTGTTGCACCTGTTTTTAGGTTTACTATAACTCTAGTGCCTTTTTCAGAATTGCCAGAGTCCTTAGGGTAGGCTGTTTCTGTAATGATCGTATTTCCTTGCTACCTAATACTCGTTTTTTGGGGGGATCCAGTGGATCCAGGGATACATTGATTGACTGCGTTCATAATTAATTATGACCTTTCATTGATTCGTTACAGGGATTAGTTATACAGGGTGTAAGCCGTTTGGTTTGGTTTCGTTTGTTTTGACTTACATGTATATAAAAACAATCATAAAGGACGAATTGCCATATTCTTAAGAAATTGTTACATCCCACCGCCACGCTTATACCATTTAAACGATTGAATAGCGTATCGGTGGATTCTAGGAGCCTAGACTCGCAGATGGGCGAGGTGTACAGAGACGTACATAAGCACATCGAGAATCGTAGCGACAACGAAGACGCCAGACGCTATTTAATCGTTTAATGGGTATTCATTATTCTTTCATATAAATGACTAAGGGCTTGATTATGCTGTTCTGGTAAGAAATGGCTTTCCAGTCTTTTTCTACCATTTTGACCCATGCTCAATGCCCATTCAGGATTTTCTTCTATACGCAGTAGTGCTTTACCTAGCTCAAGCGTATTGGCTCTTTCAACCAACAGACCTGTTTCTTCGTGAACGACCACTTCCCCAATGCCCCCTGTGTTATAGGCAATCACGGGTTTTTCATAGCTCATGGCTTCTTGCCCCACGCCGTCTAAAAAAGCAAGTAACATCATTAACCACAACTCAACAGGCTATTGGGGTTTGGCATGACTTTGGGCAACTGTTCTTTAGGCAACTGTATTTTTTTGAAGGCTTCGTGAAGATAGTCTACTTTTTGATTGCCTGCTAAAATCGCAGAGACGGCTCCGCCTTTGGCAATAAAAATCAAGGTGGGGGTGACAACAGGTGCATATGCCTTGATAAGGGCATCGTAATTTTTGAGTGCTAAAGGGCATTGCGGTTTACGGTTCAGGTTTAAGTCCAAAATAGGCGTTTGAGGATACGTTTTGCTCACTTTGGTCAAAACAGGCTTTAAGACTTGACATTCCGCACACAAATCCGCACTCACCATTAAAAGCAGGGGACTTTCGCTTAAAAAGGGCATGAGGCTTAAGGCTTGTGAAGGTGCCACATTTTGGGCGAAGGTGATTTTTTCTTCCCCAGGGCGGGTGACAGAATCGCTATATTCGGTGGGAGGGGCGTTGCATCCGCTCAAATTAAACAGGGCGATCGACCCACAAAGAAGAGCGACAGTGTTGAGTAGGACTTTCATCGGTTGAAACTCTTTCACTTTGTTTTAGTGTACGTTTATATTATAGCATTTTTAAAAGTAAGCGGTCAAAATCAAAAGACGGATTCAGCAACCTCTATTTTTGTAACACAATATTGCAATAAAGCAGTTTATGTTCTCATCGATTGTTAATTAGAGAGAGAGAGAGAACGTGCTCTTCATAAATGACTCTACATAATATAATATGCTTCCTAACCAAAATGCGTAACCCTTGTTTTGTATGAAGAATGTGGGTTTTTCTGTTCCTTTTATAGCTGGTGCTTGGGGGTCTTTGTGCCGCCAAAGACTCCCCAAAC
>JBILSS010000084.1:0-9517 GCA_044371965.1 Vampirovibrionales bacterium | reverse complement strand
CTCTCAACATTTCAGGCACGTCGCTATTGACGATACGTTGAGCCAGCCCTTCGGCTAAGGCGGTTTTACCCACCCCAGGTTCACCGATAAGCACAGGGTTGTTTTTGGTACGACGACCCAAAATCTGCACCATACGCTCGATTTCAACTTCACGACCGATGACAGGATCCAAGCGAAGTTCTTCGGCAGCGAGCGTCAAGTTTTGCGAGAATTCGTCTAGCGTAGGCGTCTTGGTTTTGCCTCCGCTCGAACCGCCTGAGCTGGAGGATGAGCCTGAACCACCGCCACTGCCTGAAGAGGCACTGCCACGGGTTTCGCCCAACATCCGAATCAAGTTGCCACGTAACTTGGTGAGATCGACGCCTAAGCTTTCAAGCACTTTGGCAGCGACGCCTTCACCTTCACGGATCAAGCCCAATAAAAGGTGTTCGGTGCCGATATAATTATGCCCCAATTGACGAGCTTCATCCCACGACAATTCCAAAACACGTTTAGCACGAGGGGTGAAGGGGATTTCAACGGCAACAAAACCGCTCCCACGCCCAATGATTTTTTCGACTTCGGCACGTGCTTCTTTGAGATTGATGCCCATGCCTTTAAGGGTTTTGGCGGCAATGCCTGTGCCTTCGCCCACCAGTCCCAATAAAATTTGTTCTGTTCCAACGAAATTATGCCCCAAGCGACGTGCTTCTTCTTGTGCCAACATAATGACTTTAATGGCTTTTTCAGTAAAGCGTTCAAACATCATAGCAGTGTATTCCTTCACAAACAATCGACGAGCAGATTTGTAGGCACAAGATCTCCACGCTTCTATATATGTTATTAGTTTAACGGCATTTTAAAAAAGAAACAAGTCATAAATAAAAGCTCCTCCTAAAAAAGGGGAGGAAGCATCGTAACGATTGTAACGTATTTCCTAGAAAGACTAGAAAAAATCCCGACAAAGTGCTTTAATTTAAGGACACTTGTTGGCAAAAGGAAATGACCCCATGACTCGCCTCGACACACAAAGCAAACCCCTCTTTACCTCTGAACGCTTGGCATTCAGAGCCTTTAGCGAATCCGATTTCGACGCCTTGAAATCCCTGCACCAACACCCCGATGTCGCCGTCAGCACCTTTACAGGCTTTAGCGATGATGTGAGAGTCCTTGAAGAACTCAATGAATACATTGAAGAATACAGCCGTTTAGGAATTTCTCAATTGTATGTCAGCGAAAAAGAAACGGGTCGCTTTGTGGGACGCATGGGCTTACAACATCGTGTGTGGAATCCTGAACGTAATGAGCGTGAATACGAACTGCGTGTGGCGATTCATCCTGATTTTTGGAGCAAAGGCTTTGCAACAGAAGGGTCTCGAGCCGTTTTGCAATACGCCTTTGAAGAACTGCGTTTGCCCAAAATCGTGATGGCTCACTTTGACGACAATACGAAGTCTGAAGTGATTTCTCAAAAGTTGGGCTTTGCTCGCACCTGCGACTTTTACTATAAAGGACGCATTGTGATTGGCTATGAGCAGTTGAATCCATCGAAGGCTTAAGCTTTGTTTGTGGATTGTATCTTTTCTCTTTTTATGTTAAAAATAAATTGATTTATACTGATTGATAAGGTGGTTGATTCGTGCCTGTTTCTAAAGAACGTCTTTCTGCGATAATTGACGACTTCTCATCCAAGACGCACGCCGTCTTGGGGGATATGGTCATTGACGAAATGGTCTACGGTCATGTGGATCGCTTGAGCCGTGAAGCCCCTGTGATTATTCTACGTCACCATAAAACCGATGTCGTGATGGGGGGCGGTGCCAATGCCGTCCACAATGTCGCAGCTTACGGAGCCACAACCCACGCCCTAGGCGTTTGGGGAGACGATTACTACGCCCCCCAACTCAAAGCCGTCATGCAAAAAGCGGGCATTCACACCGAAGGCATGGTCACCGATGCCAGCCGTCCCACCACGACGAAAACACGCTTGTCGGGCATGGTGAACTTTTCCGTAACGCAACAAATGTTGCGTTTAGACAGAGAGTCTCGTGAACCCTTGCAAGAAGCCTTGAACCAGCAACTCAAAGACCGTTTAGACGCCTTATTGCCTCAAGTCAACGGCATTTTACTGTCGGATTACGACTTGGGCGTGGTGAATCCTAGCACGATCGCCTATGTGCTAGACAGAGCAAAGCTCTTGGGGATACCCGTAGTGGTGGACAGTCAAAGCGATTTGAGCCAGTTTACAGGTGCCACTATTTTAACGCCGAATCAACCTGAAGCTGAAAAAAACGTGGGCTTCCCTCTCGATTCTAAACAGGCGATTGTCAAAGCAGGCAAGATCTTGCTGGAAAAGGCTCACGCCAAGCATGTGTTGATTACTTTGGGGCATGACGGCATGGCGTTATTTGACGCTGAAAATGCCTGCGTGTCCTTTATTCCTGCCTTCAACAAGCAAGACGTCTTTGATGTGACAGGGGCAGGGGATACCGTTGTGGCGACGTGGTTGGTGGCATACGCCAGCGGAGCGACGGCGTTGGAAGCAGCGGTGCTAGGCAATTTAGCAGCCAGCTTGGTGGTGCGGATTTTTGGTTCAGCGGTGACGTCGCAAGGCGAATTGCTCAAAAGTTTGCACAATTTGGATGATAATTTACTTCTCTCTATTACAACTGAAACTCTATAAGGAATCCGATTGATGATGCGTCTTTCTACTTTTTCGTCCCCTGTTTTTACGCCTCTTTCGCAAAAGCCGAATGCTTCAACTACTTCAAGAGCTGGTACTACCAGTTCTGTGATAGAAAGAGGTACACTAGAACTAGAAAACCTAAAAGCCACTTTTGAACGAATCTATTCACTAACAGAAGTAGCAAGAACTTTGCCTAAAAACAATACAGACAGAAACACTATTTTTTACGAATTAGATCGTCTTCATGATTTATTTGCTAAACAAGAAAAGGCTTACAAGCAAGAATCCAAGAAAATTTCAATAGATGTTCCGTTAAGGACATTATGGCTTCCCAGCCGTTCGTATTCAAAAGAAAAAAATACAAAGCTTCAAGTTTTATCTGATGCTTTCAGTGATTACTTAGCTTTGTCGCCAACAGACAAAATTGATACATTTGTTAATAACAAAATCCCTAAAAAGAAATAAAAGGAAAACCCTATGTCACTACTCGATACAAATGGTCGCTTGTTCGGAAAGTTTAATGTCCTTGATGCAGGACTCGTCTTGCTCTTAGCCGTCGGAGGCTTAGGCGTCTTCTTGGTGCAAAGCAACTTGCACGCCACCTCTCAAGCCATGGTGCAAGGCGAAACGGATATTGATATTCGGGTCATGTTCACCCTGCGTAGTGAAGATGCTCAACTGCTTAAGGCAGGCGAAAAAACGAACATCACCATTCGCAACCAGCCTCGTGGCGAAGTGAAAATCTTGGATGTCCAAAAAGCCCCCGTGCAAGTGATGCTCGCCGTCAACGGCAAGCCCACAGCCGTCACCGATACCACTGAAAAGAACGTCCAAAGCTACTGGGTGACGCTTCGGGATCACGCCACCATCACCAAAGAAGGCTATGTCGCTGAAGGCGTAAAAGTCAAGGTCGGCGTGCCTGTGGACTTAGAAGGCTTTAAATACTTCGTGCATGGCGGTATTGTCGATGTTCGCCCTGTTGCGGATGCCGTTGGGAAAGCCTAATGACATATTCTACCCAAACAAGCTACCCTCCATTTTTAGGGGAATCTAAACTATTTCAAGCAGGCGTGCAAGGGCAGGCGTGCTTGCATCAGTGGCTGGTTTCAGGCTGGGAAAGCTCGTTTTTGGGACGTTTCTGCATTCAAGCGTTCGCTCGAAACGTGCAAGTTGCCGACAAGAATCAAGCGTCTTTGTGGCTCGGTATCTTGCCTGCTATAGCTATCTTTAGTATTTTAATCGGCGTCACCTTCTTAGGCACAGGTGTTTTAGGTGGGCTCGTGCTCGCTCTTGGCGGATTCATCTTGGTTGCCAGCGTCGTAAGCGGTCGTAACGCATGGGTCAAGCAACCCCACTTACTGGATGCCTTAATCATTCTATTTTTTCTCACTTATGCGGTTTCCGCCTGCTTTTCAAGCCTTCAACCGCAAGCGTTTATCGGCTTCATCAAGCAATCGATTTTCCTCGTGGCATACGTTTCGTTTCGATCCACATGGCATCACGCCTCATCCTTCCTTCGCTGGGGATTCCCCTTGCTCCTGCTTTTAGGAGGCATCCAAGCGGTGATCGGCTGGTTGCAAGTGCATGGCTACGCTGGTGAACTCGCTGGCTGGACGGATGCGAACACCCCTGCCGAACTCAAGCTAAATCGTGTGTACGGCACGATCAAGCCGTACAATCCCAACTTGCTTGCGGCTTTTTTCGTCGCCAGTAGCGGAGCTGGCTTGTGGACGCTTTTGCAAGTCGCTACAAAACCCTTTCGCTTTGTCTTTCCTTGGCTTTTGGTGATTGCAGGTTTGCTTACTTTGGTCTTGTATGGCGTGGTGATGACGGGTTGTCGTGGGGCATATTTGGGCGTCTTTGTGGCGATGCTGGCTCTTTTTATGTTGAGTTTCCCATTGCTGAAAACCGATGCCACCTTAAAAGAAGTGAAATGGCTCGCTTCTGCGTGGATTGCTTCCGCCGTTTTGACGATTGTGGCTGTTGCGGGGGTCTTGTTCAGCAGTGAAAAGCTCATGCACCGCGTCACCAGCATTTTTGCCTTTCGTGGGGATTCTTCTATTTCGTATCGCATGAACGTGTATATCAGTGCATGGCGTATGTTTTGCGACAATTGGCTTTTTGGGATTGGTCCTTCCAACACCGTCTTTAAAAAGGTTTACGGCTATTACATGACCCCAGGATTCAACGCCTTAGGGGCGTATTCGGTGCCGTTAGAAATCCTCGTTGAGCAAGGGGTTTTAGGGTTTGGCGTCTTTTTAGGCATTGTGGGAAGCGTGTTTCAACAAATGGTGCAAAGCCTCTTTAATGAGAAGAAGGCGTTGGCTTCAAAATTAAGTGTTTTGAGTCTTGCTGTAGCGTTATTGGCGTTTATGGGGCATGGCTTTTTTGACACTGTGCTGTACCGTCCGCCGATTATGTTACCCTTTTTGTTTATGCTCAGTGGCTTGGTCACCTTTGTGTCTTCTCTAGTATCCGATACATAAAACGGTCTATGGTCTCTTCGTTGTCGCTACGATTTTTTTGTTTGGTTATGTAGTTCTGCCTACACGCCCGCACAAAAAAATCTAGGCTCCTAGGATAGCCTCATAGCCTGTTTCATCTATCGAACACTATATTGATCTTGACTAAACTATCGCAAGACGCTTTTTCTATAGCTATAAAAAACCCTCTTGCCATTTGCAAAGAGGGTTTAAACTGGGGTAGAAGGATTCGAACCTCCGGATGTCTGGACCAAAACCAGATGCCTTACCGCTTGGCGATACCCCATTATCAGGATTATTGAAAACCATTTAAGGTTTTTATACAGTTAATCTAAAAACTAATAGAACACGAATTTAGATTAGCCTCACACCCTTTAATGTACGATGAACAAGAAAGAGAGTCAAGCTTTTTGGTGAAAACTTCCCTCATACAACCTAAAGCAATTTTTAGTTTGTTACGTTTGGTAAAAGAAACTTGCAATTAGACTTTGTTTAAGGGAAACTCTAAGGGTGTCAACGTCTTTTGGGCGTAAACTGTAATAAGATAAAGGATTTCAAACATGCCAGTACCTAAGCAACGCCGTGGTAAAGCCGACAAACGCGCCCGTCGCGCTAACTGGAAGGCACTCCCAACCGCCGTGACCTTCTGCACCAATTGCGGAAGCCCTAAGTTAACCCATGCCGTTTGTACCGTCTGTGGTTTTTATAACGGACGCATTGTGTCCCCTCGTTTTGCTAAGAAAAGTGGATTCGATCAAGTTCAGGGTCAAATTCAAAACGGAATTGAAGAGCATGTGCATGATGCTGTAGATGTTGATGCGAAAAAAGAAGAAGACGCTAGCGAGTAATCGCTTGGCGTCTTCCGAGACGTTTGCTTTTCTTAAGCATAGTTAAAAGACGTTGGTTTTTCCTGATTGAGGGAGTCGTTCATGGCAAATAAGCCAATCGTAATTGCATTAGATGCAATGGGCGGTGATTACGCCCCCGTTGAAACAGTCAAAGGTGCCATTCAAGGGGCGAAAGCCTATGGTGTTGCTGTTGAGCTAGTGGGCAATCCTTCGGTGATTCAAGCCGAGTTGGACAAGTATGATACCCGTGGCTTGGATTTGCGAATCGTTGAAGCACTCGATGAAATCGGTATGGATGAAGTGCCGACGGTTGCCTTGCGTAAAAAGAAGAATGCCTCTATTGCAGTCACGGCTCGTCGAGTCAAGGAAGGTCATGCGGATGCCATGGTCGCTGCAGGTTCGACAGGGGCGGCTTTGGCAGCAACCTTGTTTAATATCGGACGAATCAAGGGGGTTGACAGACCTGCTATTGGGGTCGCATTACCGTCTCAACGCACGCCAACCTTAATGATTGACGGTGGAGCTAACGCCGATTGTACGCCTGAGCTTTTGGTGCAGTTTGCACGCTTGGGACGTGCGTATGTGCAAGGCGTTTATGGGATTGAGCATCCGAAAGTGGGGTTGTTGAATATCGGTTCTGAAGAAGGCAAGGGTAACGCCTTTTCAAAAGAAGCGTTTGCTTTGTTGAAATCGGCTAGCGATTTAAGCTTTGCGGGCAACGCTGAAGGACGTGACTTTTTCATTAGTGAGTTTGATGTTATTGTGTGTGACGGCTTTTCAGGCAACGTGGCTTTAAAGTCCGCCGAAGGCATGGCGACCTTATTTGGTCGTTTGATCAAGCAGGAACTCACGAGAAATATCTGGACGAAGCTGGTTGCTCTGCTGGTAAAGCCCATTTTAGAAAAGGCTCGTAAGCACATTCACCATGAATACGTCGGGGGTGCTTTGCTTTTGGGCATTAACGGCATTTGTATTATTGCCCACGGGGGCAGTTCTGCCTTAGCGATTGAAAATGCCATTCGCTTGGCAGTGGCAGGTGTTAAAGGCGATGTGATGACTAAAATGGTGTCAGCCTCTCGTTTGAATGTGGATGCAACGGTAACTGTGCAAGACAGTGAAACATCCGAAATTAGTGCGGTATAGTGAGGAAAAAACGTGGTAAGTAATCCTAAGCAAGAACGTAAGCAATATGGCGTCAAAATTATCGGGGTGGGTTCTTCAGTTCCTCCTACGGTGTTGAGCAATGACGACATGGCGAAAATGGTTGAAACCACGGATGAATGGATCCAAACACGCACAGGTATTCGATCGCGTCACGTCTTAAGTGGGGATGAAATGCTGACCGACTTGGGCATTGAAGCTGCTAAGCAAGCCTTAGTCATGGCTGGCATTAACGGATCTGACATTGACCTTATTATTGTCGCCACCACCACGGCCGATGAACGCTACCCTGCCATGGCGTCTCGCATTCAAACGGCGATCGGCTCAACCAAGTCCTTTGGTTTTGATTTGGCGTTGGCTTGTACGGGTTTTGTGGCCGCCCTTATTGCGGCGGAACAATTTATACGTTCAGGGATGGCGAAAAAAGCCTTGGTTCTTGGGGCGGATGCCCATTCTCGAGTCATGGACTGGACCGATCGTAATACTTGCGTTTTATTTGGTGACGCAGCTGGAGCGGTCGTTTTAGAAGCAAGTGAAGAGTTCGACGGTTTTCTAGGGAATGACGGCAACCTAGACGGCAGTAAGGCGGATGAACTCCATGCCGATTACAATTTGGTGAATTGCCCGATTTTACCGCAACCCACGCCTCGCAACCCTTACGTTCAAATGAACGGTCGGGAAGTCTTTAAATTTGCGGTGGGTGTTGTGCCATCTTCGATTCGTCAAACCCTTGAAAATGCAGGTGAAACGCTCGATGATATTGATACCTTGGTCTTGCATCAAGCGAATATCCGCATTATGGATGCCATGAACGAACGCTTGGGAATCCCTCGTGAAAAAATGGTCATTAACCTTGACAAATACGGCAATACATCGGCAGCTTCCGTGCCTTTGGCGTTGGATGAAGCCGTGCGTAACGGTCAGATTCAAAACGGTAATCGTGTGATGACCTGCGGTTTTGGTGGCGGTTTGGCATGGGCATCGAGTTACTTTATATGGTCGGGTCCAAGCTTTGAAAAAGTAGCGTATACTCAACCTGCTCAAGAAGGAGGACGTGCCTAATGACGTCGAACAGCTCAAAAAAAGTGGCGTTTTTATTCCCAGGGCAAGGGTCGCAAGTCGTGGGGATGGGGCAAGATTTTTATGAATCAAGTGAGACGCTAAAAGCCTTGTTTGATCGTGTAAACGCCTTGGTGACGCCTAATGAAGCTGGGCAATCTTTGCTAGAAATTACCTTCAAAGGGTCGAGTCAAGAACTCAACCGCACGATTTATACGCAACCGTCCATTTTAGCGGTGTCTCTAGCCGCCTATGAAGCCTTTCAGGCCCAAGTTCAACTTACGCCTTTGGCGGTAGCGGGGCATAGCCTAGGTGAGTTTTCGGCGTTAGTTGCTTCAGGCGTCTTGAGCCTAGAAGACGTTGTGCCGATCGTTGAAAAGCGAGCCAGCCTTATGGAAACGGCTCCAGTAGGGACGATGGCAGCCGTTTTGGGTTTGTCGGCGGATCTTGTCAAGCAGACTTTAACAAGCTTAGATCTAAACGGTGAAATTGCGGTGGTCGCTAATGACAATAGCCCGTCGCAAATCGTGATTTCAGGCACAGTCAAAGGCATTGAATTGGCGAGTCCTGCTCTGAAAGAAGCAGGCGCCAAACGAGTGATACCCTTGCCTGTTGGCGGAGCCTTTCATTCTCCTTTAATGGACGAGCCAGCAGACGCTTTTGCTAGCTTGCTTGAAGAGGCTCCCTTTCAAGACGCTCAGATCCCTGTGATTAGCAATGTCGATGCTCAAGCCAAGACTTCTGCCAAAGACCTGAAAACAGCATCTATTTTACAGATGCCATCCAGCGTGCAATGGACAAAAACCATGCAAAGCTTGGTTGAAACCCTTGGGGTGAATACCGTTATTGAGTTTGGACCAGGTAAAGTCTTGACAGGTTTAATCAAAAAGACCTATCCAGATATTCAGATTTACAATGTGTACGATACGGCTTCACTCGCTGAAGTCGCAGGTGTTTTTCAAGGTAGCCCTGTGTTATCTTGAACCATTTAATTAGAGAAGGATCTTACATGAACGCACAAAAACAAGTCGCTATTGTTACAGGAGGCTCACGGGGCATTGGCAAAGCTTGCGTCGAAATGCTTGCTCGTGCTGGTTTTGATGTCGCTTTTACTTACCATTCAAGCAGTGCGAAAGCCGATGAATTGGTCGCCACGCTTACAGCAGAAACAGGACAGACGCTCAAAGCCTATCAGTCGGATGCTGGCGATGCCAAAGCCTGTCAAGCCTTGATTGACACCGTCGCTGCTGATTTCGGATCGGTGGATGTCCTCGTCAACAATGCAGGCATCACAAGAGACA
>JBILSS010000193.1:0-2787 GCA_044371965.1 Vampirovibrionales bacterium | reverse complement strand
AAGCGATTACTTCTTTGCTTCGTCAAGGCTTAAACATGGAAGAAGCGTTGGCTGTCTACTTTCAAAATAAATAGCCTGTTTTATTTATCTTTTACTATAGTGTGTTTAATATACATGATTCGTTAATGGCAATGAGTAATACCGCAGGCAATGCCCCTGTCGATGCGGACGGCTTTGTGGATATGAATTATTTGAAAGGTATGTTTCTACAAGAAAAAAGCCTTCTTTTGAGAAAGACCCACCTTGACTCTCAACAAGAACTGGTTCAAAACATCTTTATAGCCCATGGAAAACGTAAAGAACGTAAAGAAGCCTTAGAAAAGAAGCTTCAACCTGTTTGGTTTGCTTAAACCTTATCCCAAGTAGCTTGTTTTCGTTGAGTCAGCTTCCATTGCATCAACGTTAAAACAGCGATAATGGTGAAAATAATAAAGCCTAACGCCGTGGCTTGCCCGATTTCAAAACGCTGAAACGCCGTTTCATACAAGGCATATGCCAAAACCGTGGTAGCCCGATTGGGTCCGCCTTGGGTCAGCAGGTAAATGGCGTCAAAGGCTTGCAAAGCGTGGATCGTGGTCATCATGCCGACCAGTAAAAGCGTTGGCATAAGCTGAGGCAAAGTCACCCACCACCATTTCCGCAAAGCAGACGCTCCATCTAAAGTCGCCGCTTCATCGATATGCTGGGGCAAGGCTTGCAAAGCCCCCAAAATCAAGAGCATATTATAACCTGTCGCCTTCCACACTTCCAAGCTCATCACGGCGACCAACGCCGTATTCGGCGTAAATAGCCACGCGATCGGACTTTTAAGTAAACCCACGGCTTGCAAACTACTATTGAGTAAGCCTTGTTCAGGTTGGAAAATCCACATGAAAATCAGACTGGCTGCCATGGCAGGGGTGACATAAGGTAAAAACGCCAAGACTTGAAAGAGTCGTTTGCCTTTAGTGATACGATGCAAGGCTGTTGCAATCACAAGCGAAAAAAGCAGTTCGAAAATCACCACACCCCCCACATACCAAGCGGTTTGGCGAATCGTTTGGTAAAACGCGGGCGAGGCTAAAAGCTGGTGATAATTTTCTAGCCCCACCCACTGCGGAGGCTCAAGCAGGTTCCAGTGCTGAAAGCTCAAGAAAAAGGCGTAAAAACTTGGGATGTAATTCAAGCAAAATAGCCCTACGACAACAGGCACGATAAAAAAGGCAGGCATCCAGCGGTTAAAATCAAGAGGAGGGTTAAGACGCATCAGGCATGGCTCCCTTTAGTTGAGCATCCTTGAGTGCTTCTGCCAAGCTTAAATCAGGCGTGTTGAAATAGGCATCCGTCGCCGAATTCAGCGATTGACCAAGGCTCGTCCAGTTTTTGGGGTAAGCACTCGGCACGCCTGTGGACATCGCCGTAATAAAATAGTCGGCATGTTGAGGGGATTGCCCTCGTTGCAGGAAGGCATCACTACTGGCGAGTGCTTGGCGTGCAGGGACGATCAAGCCTGAATGCACCCAAGCGTTTTGAGAATCCGCACGGCTTAAAAAACGAGTGAGGGCTTGGGCGTCTTTCAAATGGAGACTACGACGACTCACCGCATAGCCTGTGGAATCAATCCCCACTCGAGAACCCGCCTTGCCTTGGGGAAAGGGGAGGACATCCCACTGAAAGGTGGCTTTTTCCCTAAGAAACGGCACGCTCCAGCGACCGCTCAACAAGAAGAGGAGGCGTCCTTGTAGGAAAAGATCGCTCATGGTGGTATTGCCTATTTCTTGGCGATCGGGGGCTAAGTGCGGATGCTGGCGTAAGGCTTTGTAATCCGCTAGTGCTTGGATGGCTGGAGCGTTGAGTTTGAGTGCTTGGGTTTTGAAAAGCTCGCCTCCCTCACTCCAGACAAAAGGGAGCCAAAACAGGGCAGGGGCTTGATAAAAGCTGATCGTCCATGTTTTGGGTTGACGGTGCAAGCCTGCTACAGATTCGGCAATTTTAGGCAAATCTTTGAGATGCCACGACGGCTTCACCAAGCCTTGTGCTTGTGGAGACAAACGTTGAAGCAAGTCTTGATTCACATAGACCACGAGATTCGACACATCCCGAGGCACGGCACACAGCGTGCCGTCAGGAGCCGTCATGCTTTTTAAAGCCGTGGGGAAGAAGGCGTTTCGTTCTTGCTGAATGAGTGGAGAAGCGTCTTCAAGCAAGTCGGCTTGGCAGAAGCGTTGGACATCCAAGCTATTAAGCATCATGACATCAGGCGTTTGATTGGACGCAATCAACATTTGCAGGCTTTGTGTGTACAAGTCAGGCATGTAGCGAATCTTCACATGAAGGGTGGGGTGAGCTTCTTCAAAGACGTGGACTTGCGTTTTAAGGGTCTGAAGTTCTTCAAGCGTCCCCCATGAGCTAAGGGTTAGGGTGGTTTCGTCCTTTGGCACGTCCCCTAAAACGGCGTGCCACGACTGGTATGCCATCCACAGCAGGCTAAGGCTGACGAGGGCAAGGAGTCCATGTTTGAGGGTGAAGACGGTTTTAATCAAGTGTTGCATTCACTTAGTATAACACTAGAAAGCATCTGTACTAGGCTCGTTGACTTTCGCCTGAATTCAACGTGTCTTCTTTTTTCTCATTTTCTCGACGGAGTATTTCTTGAATGGCTGGTCTACTATTGCGAGGCTTACCTTTGGGGTAATCTTCCGTACCACTAAACAGTTTAGGGGCTAAATAGGTGTAAGCATTACCTTCCTCATCTTTCATCTGTTTTCCTTTAGATTTCAGGTAAGCCACGGCTTGATCTACCGTCAT
>JBILSS010000082.1:0-9540 GCA_044371965.1 Vampirovibrionales bacterium | reverse complement strand
TTATTGAGGGATACCCTAACTATACAGAAAGTCGGAACGGTTGACTAGCTCGTGTGAAGCGACTTTTTCGAGCGTCTTTACACGAATGGGGAAGCTTGTGTGCGTAAAATCCTTAAAATGCCCTAAAAATAAGGGCTTGAAGTCGACGTCACTTCAAGCCTTTGGGGTCATGATTGGTTTATTCAGTTGTAAACCTGTACAAGATCTTTACATCTTCTTTACATCTATTACGTCAAATAGTGGGAGGGGATATGAGCCACATACGACGCCAAGTGATGCCCCTGCCACGGCAACTTAATCTGCTCATTGGGGCGAAAGGTGTCCAGCTCGCCTGATCTCCACGGTTGCCAGCAACAAACCAAGTCGAGCGTCCCCCAAATGTTGAGCCAGTCACACGGCACCGTCGTTTTACCGCCTGTGCGTTGCAGCACTTGGCGTTTAATGGGTTGCCTGTCCAACGGAGAACCCAAGCTCACCAAGCGGATGACTTTTTCGGTAGCGGGGCGTTGCGTTTGCAGAAACTCAAACGCCAGTACGCTGCCCATGGAATGAGCCACGAGAATGACATCGCCTGCTTGTTCTGAAATCAAGGCATCGAGGCGTTTGAAGGCATTTTGGCGGACGCTGTTGTACGCCAAAACATCGGCAGACTTGTCGAGCCATTGATTCAATAACGGTACGGCGATGTATTGAATCCCCGCATTGATAAGGCTTTGGAGGCTAACGTTTCTACTGGGTGAAAGAATAGGTGCAAAAACAGGCGTAAAGGTACTAATCGTTTTAATCAGGGTGCCTGCGACTTTGCCTGCGGGGCTTTGGTCGAAGAGATCCGTCCAAAAGAAGGGGATGCATCGGGGGGTGAGGGTGGGGGGCAGGGCATCGAGGGCTTCGTTGATCCACGCAGGGCTTTGGTTCCCGATGCCGTGCATGAAAATCAGGGTGGGGGGGCTGGATTGTTCATGCACGCCAAGGGGAGACGTTGTCGTCGTGGGGGGTAACATCGTGGAGCTTCCTTATTTTTTAGATAAAACGGTCTATGGTCTCTTCGTTGTCGCTACGATTTTTTTATTTGGTTATGTACGTCTATGTACACGCCCGCATAAAAAAATCTAGGCTCCTAGAATAGCCTCATAGCCTGTTTCATCTATCACTATATGATTGTGGTGTGTTTGTGTATCAGTGGATTCCTGATACTCTTAGCTTAGCAAAGGATTCTTCCTTTGCATAGTGCATAAAACCCACTATTTTGTGAAGACTTATATTTTGTGAAACATGCTTCCTCACAATAATGCGTAAACCTGTTTATGTTTGAAGAATGGGTTTTTCTGCTTCGTTTATAGCTGGTGTCGTCAGAGACCTTTTTGCGAAAAAAGGTTCTCTGGCACCTCTAAACTTGGCTATATAGCCTAGCATAAAAAAGATGAGCGAAAAACCCTAATGCCCACGATGCAGAATAAACGCCTGTATTTCGGCTAACGCCTCAACATCAAGCCCCGACTGCTTTAAACGAGCCAACGCCTGCGAGCCTGCTTCGTGCAAGCGATGCACTTCCGCCTGCGTGCCTTCAAGCCCCAAGACGCTAATATACGTGAGCTTGTTTTGATCCGCATCTTTGCCCGCCGTCTTGCCCAAGTCCTGCGACGTCGCCGTGACATCCAGAAGATCATCCGTGGCTTGAAAGAGTTGACCGATCACATCCGCCCAAGTCGACAAGCTGGTTTGCACGTGCGAAGACGCCCCCGACAAAACCGCTGGTGCCACAATCGCATAACGCAATAACGCCCCTGTTTTATTGGCGTGAATGTAGCGTAATTGCTCCACGCTGGCTGGCGATTCATGGCTCCACATATCAGCGTACTGCCCATTGACGAGTCCGCCAAAACTGCCGACGCTTCCCAAACGTTGGGTGACGTCTAGCAACGCTTGCAAATCCGCCAAAGTGTTTTGTGGACTGTATTTCACCACACATTCAAAGGCAAAACTGGCTAAGGCATCACCGACTAAAACGGCGGTGGATTCGTCAAACGCCTTGTGCGTGGTGGGTTTGCCCCGACGGAGATCATCGTCATCCATGCAAGGTAGGTCATCAAAAACCAAGCTTTGGGCGTGCATGAACTCACTGCTCAAGCAAAGCCCCTTGATCGTTTCCACATCGTGACGACTCAACGCCTGCCACACCAGCACCGACAATAACGGACGAATCCGCTTACCGCCGAGCAAGGTCGCATGACGAGACGCCTGCCACAAGCGTTTTAAGGACGTCGCCAATTCGGGCAAGCTTTTCAACGCCTCTTCTTGCGGATGCCACGCCGTGTCTAACGCCTCTTCCAGCCACTGGTTGATGTGTTGCTGAAGCCTGCCGTAACGCCATTTTAGCCACGTGGCACTCGCTAAAGGCGGCGGATTGCCTGCTTCGGGTGTCATTAAATGGTGCATGTGTAGGGTATCTTGCATTTAAAAATCCTCGTCGTTTAGCGTGTCTTCATCATAATCCAGCCCGTCTTCAAGGCGTTGGTGATGCAGAATATGCTGTTCTAATTTTTTAAGGGCTTGGCGGTTTTCTTTGCGATTGGCGTCCCGCAATTCAGGATTCAACTTCACCACATTCACGGCTTTTCCGCCTTTTTTGGACTTGCCTTGCTTGGTGGCACTTTCCGTTTTTTGCGATTGAGCCAACCGCAAATGCTCGCCAGCGAGGGCTTCTTTCACCAAGTCGACGTAATGTTCATAGCGACTTTTGAGGAGGCGTCCCTCTTCGACGGCATTTTTAACGACGCAACCCTGTTCATCCACATGAAGGCAATCTTCATACTCGCATCGGGTGGGATGCGTTTGGGCGACTTGGCATTCGGGAAAGGCGTTTTGAATGGACGTCGGCTCATCCAGCGAAAAATCCAGCTGGCTAAAGCCTGGTGCATCCGCAATGAGCAAACCGTTTAACGTTTCCAGCAATTCGGTATGCCGTGTGGTGTGCGTGCCTCTGCCCCCTTTGTGCGAAACTTCATTCACCCTCAATTTTAATTGCGGATCAATCGCATTGAGAAGCGACGACTTGCCAGCCCCGCTCACGCCAGCGAGTACCCAACGCCCCCCGATGCGATTGAGCGTCGCCTTCAACCCGTCGATGCTGGTGGCATCATAGATGCTGGTCGCACGAGTCGGCACGCCAGCCGTGTGGGTGTAATAGTGCATCCATTCAGCGAGGGTGGATCCGTGTTGTGGTTGTTCGGGGTGAATATCGGCTTTAGTGAAAACGAGCAAGGGCGACAAACCTGAAAGCAGGACTTTCGTAAGGAGTCGGTCGACTTGGCGAAGATCCAGCTGGGGTTCCTGCCATGGGCAAGCAATCAACACATGGCTGATATTGTGGATCTTGGGTTTGCTCAACGTGGTGCTAGGCGGTAAGATGCCTGTAATCCACCCCATACTGGATTCCGTTTCATCGAGGGTGACAAAATCGCCCACAACCACGCTTAGCCCTTGCTTTTTAAGCAAGGCTTTTCGCTTGCATTGTACCAAATCACCGTTGGCTTTTCGCACGCTGTAAAAGTCGGAAAAATAGGTCACAACCAACCCATCGGCATTGGGTGGGAAGGCTTGGCTGGTGTCGGTAGGATTCATTGGCAGGAGGCATCCTTTCAAAGGGGGGGCGTATCATGCTCTAGCCTATCATAAAATAAGCTAAAGTTTACCAGACCCAACACTATAACAGAACAAAAAAATCGTAGCGACAAAGTATAAACACTGTACAGAAAACTCTAAACTTGGCTATAAATGGCGATAACCACTTGAGCTTGTATTTTCTCTTCATGCTAAACTAGGGATACCTCAATATAATAAGGTATCTCACTGAATGACAAGCACGCTCCCTACAGAAGAAAACTCGACATCCACCGACTTTGTGGGGATGCGTCAACGTCAAAGTGAGGCGGGTTTGTTTGAGTAAGACTCTAAAACATCATACTCTGCTAAAGTGGCTTGCCAGCAAGCCACTTTAGCAGAGTACCACAAAAATACAAAATAACAACCCTAGCTCAAGGGTTCTTTTTAGTGAGATTCGAGACAGAAGTAGCTAGAGATTCTTTTAAAACATCGACTCTGAACTCAATACGCTTTATTTCAGTGTCAACAATGGTACGAGTATGAGAATCTGTAATACTGGCTAGAAAGGTGAACATCCCCAGTAGAACAACGGTTAACAAGCCTGTCCAGAATAATTGATTGTTTTGTATTTTTTCTTGATACTGCTGATACCATTTTTCATGTTGAGACTTAATTTCACCGTGATGTTTTTGCTCTTGCTTATCCAAAGATGTTGCGTAGCTAGTTACAAAAGATCTCATTGCTTCATTCACAGAAGAGACGGTTCCATCTATAACATCCGCTAAATTATTTTGATTATGATTTAAAATGGCAATCATCTGACCTTGTTCAGCATTCAACTTCTTAAGATCTTCAATCTCTTGATGAAGAGAGTTTAGCTGTTCTTCCATTTTTGTTTACCATTAAAAACGTTATTAACAAGTGTTTGAATTTCTTCGTCTGAAATACCAAGGGTAAGCTTTACACGCTTATGTAAGTCTTTAAAATACAAAGAACGTGCTTTCATTTCTTCAAGCGAAGGTAATTCTAAAGGATAATCCGCCTCAATTTTAGGATTCAAGGCTTTTTCTTCTTCAGGTGCCATGAGCATAAAAACCTCCATTTTCTGTGTACAAGAGAACTAAAACATCTTCTCGACAAAAACTGCCATTTCTACAGAGAATCGTTACTATTTCAAGGATACACGTTACAACAAACAAATGACACACCCAAATAATGTAGATATTTGAAACTCCCCAAATAACATTAAAGAATAGGCATGTTGCATAGCAGAAACAATCTTATTTTTAATGATACACGAAAACACAAAACTTGTAAACATCGTGATTAGCTTTCTCTTCATGCTAAACTAGGGATACCCTCACATAATAAGGTATCTCACTGAATGACAAGCACGCTCCCTACAGAAGAAAACTCGACATCCACCGACTTTGTCGGGATGCTGGAATCGTGGGATGCTTACGAAGTTCGCCCCATTCAAATCCGCATGATGCAAGCGGTCGAAAATGCCTTACAGCAAGGGCATCACCTTATGGTGGAAGCAGGCACAGGGGCAGGTAAATCCTTTGGCTACTTATTGCCTGCTTTGCTAAGTCCTAAGCGTCCGATTGTGATTTCAACAGGGAGCATCGCCCTGCAAGAGCAACTCCTTCACAAGGATGTTCCAGCTCTCGCCAAACTCATGTACGGCGACGAAAAAAAGCTAAAGGTTCGCTTGGTCAAAGGGCGTGGCAATTACTTGTGCATCCACAAGTTGGAAGAAGCCGAAGAGGGACTGGGGACGGCGAAACCTCGTGAAAATGTGGAGATTAAGCAGGCTCGTTTGTCGTTTCAACAATTGCGTTCCGCCATGTACGAAGGCTGGGAAGGCGATCGGGCGGAGCTGGACAATGAAATGTCAAACAAACTTTGGAAAGAAGTCGCCAGCGATGCCGAAGATTGCTTAGGCTGGCAATGCCGTTTTTACGATCAAAATCCGTATCGCCAAGCTCGTGAAGCCGTCGACAAAGCCGATGTCATCATCACCAACCACGCCTTGTATTGCCAAGATGTAATGAGCGGTGGAGGACTATTGCCTCCGCATGAGGTGCTGGTGGTGGACGAAGCCCATAGCTTAATGAGCTATGCCTTGAACGCCTTTTCGGCTCGCATTGGGCGGTATCGCTCACAACAGCTTTTGGGCAAAATCAACAAGCATTTGCTCCCCCTGCCTGATGATCTCATTTGGCAACTGAAAGAAGCGGAATCGTCCTTGATGCACCAACTGCTTCAAAAAGCCAAGCATCAACACACCATTCGCCTATACCCTGATGCCGAAATGGACGAAACCACGTTGCAAATTCGTGATGTGTTGAAAAGCGTCTTGCAATGGGTGGAAGATATTGATGTGCCGAGCCTGCCTGATTTCCCGAGCGAACTAAAGAAACAGCAAGCCAAGGAACAGCAACACGCCAAAATCAAAGAACAGTTGAAAAATTTGGTGGATGCGTGGGGCTTTTTCGTGCTTGAATCGCACGAAAGCAGTGGCGTGGAACGGGTGAATTGGGCGGAGTTGGATCACGAACGCCTGAACTTTCAGCTGATTTCAACGCCCTTGGATGTGGATAATATCCTGCGACAGCAGGTGTGGTCGAAAAAGCTAGGCATCCTAACCAGTGCGACGCTTTCGGTGCGTCAACGCTTGCAGTATTTCAAAAACGCTTTTGGCTTGCACGGCATTACCTTTGATGAAGACGGGCAGGCGGTGGACATCCACACGGACGAACTCATTTTGCCGTCCGCTTTTAAGACGCAAGAAAAAATGTTGTGCTATATTCCGCCGAGTGACCGTATTCCTGAAACGCCTCAAGGCGAAGGCTATTGGCAGGCATTGGCGGAAGAAATGGTGGCTCTTTTAGAAGCCAGTCGAGGGCGGGCGTTTATTTTATTCACCAGCCATACCGCCATGGATAAAATGGCGTTGGAACTCAGCATGCGGACGCTTTTCCCGATTCGTAAGCAGGGCGATTTTCCACGCCATCGCTTGATTGAGTGGTTCAAAGAAACCAAGTCGCCTGTTTTATTGGGGACGTATACCTTTTGGGAAGGCATCGATATACCAGGGGAGCAGTTGTCGTTGGTCATCATCGACCGCTTGCCCTTTAGCCCCCCTGATGAACCGATTCATCAAGCGGTTGTCGAACGCTTGAAGGCTCGTGGGACGGATTGGTTTGGTGGCTACGTCGTGCCGAATGCGATCATCAAGCTGAAGCAGGGCATCGGGCGTTTATTGCGAACCACAGACGATCGTGGGGTGATTGCCTTGTTGGACACTCGCTTGAGAAGCAAGGGCTACGGTCGGACGATTCTCACCAGCCTACCGAAAATGAGCGTGACCGAAACGCTCGATGATGTGGCTAGCTTTTTCGGTGAAACAAAGGAAGCGTCTTTTTTGTAACTGTGCTATAGTGTATTTAGTACGCTAAGATAAGATGATGTTTTGCCATGACAACAATTAACGAACTTTTTCTCAACAGCCAAGACGGGGAACGCATCGCCCTCAATCACTACGATCAAAAACGTCGTAGCGTCATTATTATTTGCCACGGCTGGTCAATGTGTAAGGATTCCAAAGTCTTCAAAGGCATTTCTGAAGACTTTTTCAAGCATCACGATATTATGACCCTTGATTTTAGGGGGCATGGTCAAAGTTCAGGTTCCTTCACCTTCACCGCCAAAGAACCGCAAGATTTAGAAGCCGTTGTGGCGTTTGCGAAAGAACGTTACGAAAAAGTGTACCTTATGGGTTTTTCGCTCGGTTCAGCGATTTCCATTATTCATGCGGCTTCTCACAAAAATGTGGAAAGCGTTATTGCGGTGAGTGCGCCTGTTTCTTTTGAAAAAATTGAAAACGAGTTTTACCGTAAGGAAGCCTTTATTCCTTCGATTAAAAAGTTCGAATTGTGGCGAAGCTTTACGATTCGTCCCGGTAATTTGTTTTTGCCCAAAACAAACCCCATTGATGTGGTGCATGAAATGGAAGACATTCCCATTCTGTTTTTAAGTGGCGGTAAAGACCGTACGATTCATTCGTGGCACGGAGACGCCTTGAATGAAAAAGCCACCAGCCCAAGCGAACACATCTTATTTGAAGATGACTTTCATGCGGAAGACTTGTATTTAAGTTCCCCTCGTCGCTTTGTCGACACTTGCATTCAGTGGATTTCTAAACACGATAACGTTTCTTAAAGAATCTTCCTGTCCCCTTTCCTAAAATTAGGAGGGGGGACAGGAATTTTACATGGCCTTCAGACTAGCCAAAGCCTCTAAAGCTCGCTTGCGACCGAACTGATGCTCCACCTGTGGCGACGGATAGCTTTCCCCCAAGACCACGCCATAACCCTTCAATTCATGCTTGCCTAGTTCCCATGGGGCGTGCAAATGTTCCGTCGGCACCTTCGCCAGTTCAGGCACCCACTGGCGTATATAAGCTCCCTCACAATCAAACTTTTGCGATTGCATAATCGGGTTAAACACCCGAAAATACGGTGACGCATCTGCCCCACAACCGCTAATCCACTGCCAGCCCATGGCGTTGCTGGCGACATCGGCATCAATCAAGGTATCCCAAAACCACGATTCCCCTGCCTGCCACGGTTGTAGAAAATGCTTCACCAGCAAACTGCCTACCACCATGCGAACCCGATTGTGCATCCAGCCACGACTCCACAATTCTCGCATACCTGCATCCACCAAGGGGTAGCCTGTTTGTCCACTTTGCCATGCGGTTAGTAAGGCGTCGTTCGCTTGCCAAGGGAAGGCTTCAAACGAGGCTTTCAAGGGTTTGGACGGCATTTGCGGATGAAAATATAAAAGATGATGAGCAAACTCTCGCCAACCCAGTTCAGAAAGAAAGGTCTCAATCGAAGCATTTGCCGATGCCCCTAAGTTCGACTGCTTCAAGTCCAAGGCTTGCTTGAACACATCGGTGACGCTCATAACGCCAAAATGCAGGTAAGGCGACAAGCGAGACGTCCCTTCCACCGCAGGGAGGTTGCGGTCGTCTTTATAGTTGGAAATCGCTTGGTGTAAGAAGCGATCGAGCAAGGCTTGACCGCCTGCTTCACTCAAGTCCCATTCGGCTTGCATGGCGGTGTGCCATGCAATTTTAGGCATGAGTTCGAGCGTTTCAATCGATGTGGCTGGTAACGACGTTTTAGGTGCTGGCATATGTTTAGGCACATCTAATAACGGACGCAAGTTCTCTTGAAAACCTTTGACTTGTGCCTTCCAATAGGGGGTAAAGACCAAGTAAGGCGTCCCGTCGGCTTTGGTGCCAGCACTCGCTGCTTGAAGCAAACTGGCGTTATAACACTTGAGTTCAACACCACGCTGAGCAAGGGCTTCTTTGACCTTAGCTTCCAAGAGGCGTTCACCCTGTTCCCACCGCTTTTCGGTGTAAACAGCCGTTGCCCCAGTCGCTTCCGCCAAGCGAAGCAAGCTGGCGAGCAGGTCATCCGTTTTTTCGACATAAAGCGATTGATTTTCAAAGGTGCTTTCAAGACGTTTGGACAAACTATTGAGGGCGTGATGCAACGCCCATCGGCTCGCCCCCCCTCGTGGTCGAGCGTAGGTTGGGGCATCACTATACAGATACACCGCTTGGACGGCGTCTGCTTGTTCGCAAGCAAAATACAGCGGGGGGTTGTCCTTGAGTCTTAGATTTTGGCGGAACCAAAGGAGTGTGATCGTCATTTCACAAGTTTAAGAGAGATTTTCTAAAAAAGCAATGTCTGGTTTTTTATAGTGGTTTTTATATAAAAAATGGCGATGCTCAATTCATTGCACAAGCCGACGTCCAAGCACTAAATCCGAGCGGGTGAGCGAACTGCGAATCCCCGAGCGATTTTGCGGACGTCCAGCGTGTAGCAAGTGGAGCAAGCGAAGAGGTTGAGAAGG
>JBILSS010000083.1:0-9540 GCA_044371965.1 Vampirovibrionales bacterium | reverse complement strand
ATTTTCAAGGGGGGACGAAGGGGAGGAGAAACGCAATGCGTCCTTCCCCGTCCCCCCTTGAACGCATTTAGAGGTGTCGGAGAACCTTTGTGCGAACAAAGGTCTCTGACGTCACCAGCTATAAACGGAGGGAGTTTATAAAATGGAACATCCCTCTATGCACATTCCTGAAACCATGCACGCCGTGATCTTTCATGCCCCCTTAGATATTCGCTATGAAACCGTGGAGGTTCCCACGCCTCAAGCAGGCGAACTACTGGTGAAGGTGCATCATGCCTTGACCTGTGGGACGGATCTGAAATGCTATAAGCGTGGGCATCCTGTTTTATTGGGAGATTTACCGAGTCCCTTTGGGCATGAGTTTGCGGGAACTGTCGTGGGCTTGGGTGAAGGTGTCACACAATGGACGCTTGGTGATCGTGTGGTTTCGGCCAATTCAGCCCCCTGTTACGACTGCTTTTACTGCGACAAAGCACAGTACAATCTATGTGAACACTTGAAATTGTTGAACGGGGCGTATGCGGAATATATTATCATCCCTGAAAAAATTGCGCACTATAATACACACCGCCTGCCTGATGACTTGCCTTTTGAAATTGCCGCCTTTACGGAACCACTGGCGGTGGCGATCCGTGCCGTTCATGGCATTGACATTCAAGCAGGGGATAACGTGCTGGTGCTAGGCTTAGGCCCGATTGGGCAATTGATCGTGAAAGTGGCGACGCTTTTAGGAGCAAACGTCACCGCAGTGGCTCGCACGCCGATGAAGCTTGATATGGCACGCTCCTTTGGGGGAGCGGTTCAAACGATTTCGATTGCCGAGGGTTTAGAGGCTCAAACTTTGGTGAAAAACTTTAGCCCCCAAGGGCGTGGGTGGGATGCCGTCATTGAAGCGGTCGGCTTGCCTGAAACATGGGAAAAAGCGGTGCAATTGTGCCGACGTGGCGGGAAAGTGCATTGGTTTGCAGGGTGTGCAGGCGGAAGCACGATCGCCCTTGACACCAAGCGTGTGCATTATGATGAAATCACGCTGTATAGTTTATTTCACCATACACCAGCGGATGTGAAGCAGGCGTTCGACTTGCTCGCCAGTGGGCAGGTGGATCCTCGTCCGTTGATTAGTGCCAACTTTGCTTTAGCGAATGTGGAAGAGGCGTTAAAAGGCATGGAATCAGGACGTTTTTTCAAGGCCTCCATTCAGTGTTAAGAACACGCCTTTAGTTTTTATGTTTGTACTAAACTAAGACGATGTAATACGATCGTCAATAAGGGCAAAGAATATGACCAACAATACACTCGTTAAACCAAAAACCGTCGTGTTGGTGGACGGTCACGCACTGGCGTATCGCATGTATTTCGCCTTGGAACGCACCCAAATGCGAAATAGTGACGACATCCCCACGTGGGCGGTCTATGGCTTTTTCAACGCCATTTTTCAACTGGTCAACCAACGCCAGCCAGATGCACTCGTCTTCGCCTTTGATGTGGCTCGTGAAAGCTTTCGCACCGAGTGGTATCCTGATTATAAAGCCAATCGTAGCAGTATGCCTGAAGACATGCGTCAACAAATGGATGTGCTTTATGAAGGCATCGACGCCTTGGGCTTGCCTGTGTTTCGCATCGCAGGCGTTGAAGCCGACGATGTGATTGGTACGCTTTCTAAAAAAATTATCGACAGCTACCCCGATTGGCATGTGGATGTGTTGACAGGTGATCAAGACAGCTTTCAGATGATCGACCGAGACAACCGCATCAACATTCTCATTCCTGCTCGCAATACACAAGACGGTTTAACCGTCTACGATTGGGATGGGGTCATCAACAAGTGGGGCGTTACGCCTGAACAAGTCGCCGATTTCAAAGGACTTAAAGGTGATGCGAGCGACAACATCCCTGGAGTCAAAGGCATTGGGGACAAAACCGCCGCTAAACTGCTGGAAGCGTACCACACCCTTGAAAACATCTACGCCCACTTGGATGAAATCACGCCTGCAGGCGTCAAACGCAAGTTGGAAGACGGCAAGGAAATGGCCTTTCTGTCGAAAAAATTGGCGATTATCGTGCGTGATTTGGATGTCGTGCCTGATTTAGAACACGCCCACTTGGGTAGTAGTGACGCCACCGCTGAAGCCTTGGGGGCTTACTTTGACACCTATAATTTCAGAACCTTTCAACGCAACTTGCCCAAGTGGACGAAACTGCTTAGCCTTAAAACAGACGGCTCCCTTGTGGAAGAGGTCGTCGAAGAAGTCAAAACGGATCCAACGTCTGAAACGGTTGACTTGCCGAAAATCAATTTCCCACCGTTTAGCTATGAAGTCGTGCAAGATTTGGCACGTCTTGACGCCATTTTCAAAGAAATTAAGGACGATTACGGCATTTGTGCCTTTGATGTGGAAACCACGGGCTTAAATGTGCATGAGGTGGAACTCGTTGGGTTTGGCTTGAGCTGGGGCAAGGGGCTTTCGAAATCAAGCTTTACGGCTAAAAACGTCTTGCATTTGAAGGACACGCCCACCACTTACGACGCCGTCACGCCGAACGGGGAGATCCACTTGCAGAATGTGTACGTCCCCTTGGCTCATGTGGCGGACTTGTTGAGTGATGCCGATGCTCAACGCCAAATTGCCTATGACGAGGCGTTTCCGTTATTGAAGGCTTTTTTAGAAGATGCTTCTATCCTGAAACTCATTCACAACCTGAAATATGAACGCAATTGCACACGCCACTGGGGCATTGAACTCGCTAGCCCTGTGCTAGACACTATGATTATGAGCTATGTGCTGGCGCCTGAAAACAAGCACGGACTTAAGGGTCTAGGCGAGCGTGAACTCGATTTTGCCATGACGCCGATTGATGAACTCATCGGCAAAAAAGGCAAGAAGCAAATCACCTTTGAGGATGTCCCCATCGACAAGGCGGCTCCCTATGGAGCGTCGGATACTTATGCGACTTGGTGTTTGGCGGTGTTGTTTAGTCAGCGTTTAGAAGCACAGCCTGATTTAGCAAGCTTGTTTTACGAGATTGAAAACCCCTTGACGTGGGTCTTGGCGGAACTGGAATACAACGGCATTCGCCTAGAAAAAGCCCCCTTGCAAGCCTTGGCTCAAGAGTTGGATACCCAAGTCGAGGCTCTCGACAAGCAAGCCCAAACCTATAGCGAAACACCGATCAACCTGAATTCACCGAAGCAAGTGGGTGAATTGCTCTTTGACCAGCTGGGCATTCAGCCCAAGCGGAAAACGGCGACGAAAAGCTATTCCACCGACAGCAAGGTGCTGGAATCCCTGATAGGCGAGCATCCGATTATTCAGGTCTTGCTGGATTATCGCCAGTTGTTCAAGCTGAAGTCCACCTATGTGGATACCCTGCCCCAACTCGTCAAACCTCAAACAGGACGGCTCCACACGAGTTTTAATCAGATTATTACGGCGACAGGGCGTTTGTCGTCGAGCGATCCGAACTTGCAGAACATCCCAGTGCGGTCGACGTGGGGGCAACGCATCCGTGAAGCCTTTGTCGCAGAAGAGGGTTGGCAACTGATTTCTGCGGACTATTCACAAATTGAACTGCGGATTTTGGCTCACTTGTGTCAAGACAAACACATGATTGCCGCCTTTCAAAGTGGGGCGGATATTCACACGGCAACCGCCAGCCTCGTTTTTGGTGTGCCGATTGAGGCGGTTACGAAAGAACAGCGTTATGCGGCGAAATCGGTCAATTTTGGCATTGTGTATGGTCAAACGGCGCATGGCTTGTCGCAACAAATTGGCGTGCCGTATGCCGAAGCTCAAGACTTCATCAACCGCTATTTTAGGACCTACCCTGATGTGAAGCGGTGGATTGCGGATACCATTGAAACGGCTCACGAAACGGGCTTTGGCACCACGATGTTTGGTCGTAAGCGGGATTTAAGCCGTGATCTCAACAGTGGCAACAAAAGCATTCGAGAGTTTGCCGAACGTGCCAGTTTCAACACGCCTGTGCAGGGGGCGGCGGCGGAACTGCTTAAAATAGCGATGTTACGGCTGAACAAACGCCTAAAAGCGGACGGTTTGCAAAGCCGTGTGTTGTTGCAGGTGCATGATGAACTGGTGCTAGAAGCCCCCCCGAACGAGGTGGAAGCGACGCAAACGGCGATACGTTGGGCGATGGAATGCGAGCAACCCTTGCGAGTGCCGTTGGTGGTGGATCTTGCGGTGGGGCATCACTGGGGGGAGCTTGGGTAGCACATTATTGAGTCTTTTCACCCTTTACTTAAAGGACTGCCTAAGCGTAGGTTGACTTGCTCTAAGGTTTCTTTGCCGTCTGCAGTTTTCCAAACTTTCCAAGTATTAATCCATACTCCGTTAATTGGATCTAAACACGAAGCAGGTGATTCGTATTGTAAATCTTGGTTTGTACGGTAATGCTTAGATTTTTCACAATACAAAGCATGTTCTTTCAAATTAAAATGAATTTTTTTTGACTTGAAAAAACGATCTAAAGTTCGTTCTGGATGACGATACTGGTCATCAGCTTCAACAGAACTACCTTCTAAGAGTACATAATTCTTATTTCCTCTTACTTCCATACGAGCTACCCACTCTGCTGTACGGTGGGGAAACTTCTTTGTTGGGAAGTGATAGTAAAAAGTAGGGAACTGGCTAAAATCAAAGTTTGTTGATGAGTTCATAGTATTAGAAACTCTTTCTGCTGGAGGCTGTTCGACTGCAATATCTTGAATATGTTCAGGCATCGACGCATAACGAGCCTTGAGTTCATGGGGTTCTAGTTCCCAATCTTGAATGAAGTAATAGCCTAAAGCAGAAAGCACCAATGCAAATTGTTCTAACAGCTCTTCACAGGTATCTTCATCTTTACGCTTGAGTTTGCTGGCTTGCCCCTTATTTTTATTGGTACAGTTGACTAAGGGATGCTCATCACAAAACTTAATCAATTTTTCTTCAATATATTGAGTCAAGTTTGTATTCAGTGCATCATCACTGGTATAGGCTAAGATAATGCGTTCAAACTCTTTATTTGTGTCCGCTTGGTGTTGTACAGTGCGTGTTAGTACATTTTTACTTTCACCCACATAAACGCTAAAGGGTTTATCCACGTTAGAGTTTTGCTGGACTAATAGATAAAAACCACGCCCCACATCGTCTTTATGATAATCTTTGATCTTTTCGTTGGGTAAGGAAACGAGCTTAAAGTTTGAATTCACAATATCAACTTCAATGGCTCCTGTGGAATCTCCGTCCACAAGGTAAAGCTCTAAACGTTTACCCTTTTTCTTTTTGGCTTGCATGGTTTCAATCCTTTAACTGGGCGATAAGCGTGTTTAACTCAAGCAATAAATCAGGCAAGTGCTTGCTTGTGATCGTCCACACCATTTCAAGGTTCATATCAAAATACTCGTGAACCACTCGATTGCGTAAGCCCCTCAACTCCTGCCATGGGATATTCGGAGCCAATACCTTGATTTCATCAGGTACTTTGTTAGACGCTTCCCCTATAAGTTGCAAATTGAACAAAACCGCCTTAATCGTTTGAAGGGACTCTAAAAACCCTTGAAAGTCTAAGCCCTTTGTAAAATTTAGGTTTTCTTCTGTGGCGGTTTGCATATCTTCCAGCCACATGAGTGGATTGCGTTTAGAAGACATCGAATAAGTCCTTTGCAATGGCGTCTTTCAAGCGAGCCTTGACATAACGCAAGTCCCCTAAATCGACTTTGCAACCCAACTGTTCTTCGAGCAGGTTCCACAAGGTCATCAATTCTAAACCCAAGGGCTTGCTGGGCTGATACAATAAATCGACATCGCTGGTTTCAGTGGCTTCATCTCGCGCCACTGAACCAAATAGCCACAAATGTTCAATGCCGTAATCTTCTTGTAAGCTAGGCTTTAACAAGATTAAACGCTTTAAGACGTCCGATTTTGAATGTGTCATGGTATCGTTTCAATAGTTTAAGGAATACATTCCTCTATTCTAAATCGAAACGGCTTAAATGGCTAGAGCCTTACCCCTAGACCACGCCTAAAACACCGATACGTTGGGCGATGGAGTGCGATCAACCCTTTGCGTTGCCATTGGTGGTCGACCTTGCGGTGGGGCATCACTGGGATTTTTTGCTTTAGGCAGTTGAAGGGGTAATGCCTGATGTCGCATTTGCCCACACTTGGGCGTCTTGATGCGTGCCGAGGATGCGTCCGTCTTCCATTTCCACCAAGTAATCAGCGTATTGATAGATACGGTTGTCGTGCGTGACGATGATCACGGCTCGCCCTTCTTGTTGAGCCACGTTCTTCAAAAGTTCCATAATGACTCGACCTGTTTTACCGTCTAGGGCAGAGGTAGGCTCATCGCAAATCACCAGCTTGGGATCGTTGACCAAGGCTCGTGCAATGGCAACCCGTTGTTGTTGACCACCTGAAAAGTCCTTCGGCGTAGCGTAAGGTCTGTCGCCCAAGCCGACTTTGCCGAGCCATTCAATAGCGGTTTCAACCGCTTCATCATGCGGAACGCCTTGAATCAACAAGGGAATCGCCACATTTTCAGCGATGCTAATGGTGTTAATCAAGTTGAATTGCTGAAAGATAAAACCCACATTCATACGGCGAAACTCGCCCTTTTGCTTTTGATTAAGGGCATGTATCGGCGTGTTTAAGACGTTAATATCGCCTGAATCGGGGGTTAAAATACCAGCGATGATACTAATCAGCGTAGTTTTACCGCATCCGCTAGGGCCGACGACATAGCTCATCGCTCCCGCAGGGAAGTCGATGCTAATATCGTGAAGAACGGTTTGGGCTTCGCCGTCGTTGTCAAAACTTTTATAGACATTTCTTAGAGAAATGGCTGGTTTGCTCGTTGAGTTTAAATCAGGTAAAGCAGACATAAAATCGTTTATCCTCTAAAGACAATGGCAGGGTCGATGCGTAAGACACGGTACAGGCTTAAGAATGAGGCGATCACGCAGAAGCCCATGACCAAAAATAGCACGATCCAAATGAGTTCAGGCGGTGTGTAATAGGCGAGCGGGGCGGTATCAGGCAAGAACAGCCCAAACAAGGACGCCATGCCCACGCCCAAACCATAGCCGATTAAGCCCACCGTAATACTTTGCACAAAAACCATGCGAGCCAGTTCACCATTGGTAATACCAATGGCCTTAAACGTCCCGAATTGGCGAATGTTTTCGAGCATAAAGGCATACAAGGTTTGAGCCGAAATCACGGTGCCGATGATTAAGACCATCACCACATTCGTTCCAAAGTTAATGGGGATCCCTGTATTCGCCGCCCAAAACTTCATGGTGCTAAAGACGAAATCCCACAACTGAATGGCTTTTAAGCCTGTTTCTTCGTTTATTTTTTGACACAATTCGGTGGCATCCACCCCTGCTTTGGGCTTGACCAAAATAAAGGACACGATCCGTTGTTTGTCAGGCATCAAGCTTTGCACACGGCTAATAGCGGTGTAAACAATTGGAAAGGGAGAAAAGCTTTTTTTAGAATCAAGGACACCGACGACTTTCACACGATGATCGTTAATTTCAAATTCATCACCTAGTAGAGGTGAACCGTATCGTTCACTCCGTGATTTAGCAATAATAACGGCATTGGGTTGGTTGAGATCTTCATAGTGAGCATCTTTTAAGCCAGCAGGCAATCCAACAAGACTTTCATCGTCCACGCCCATAACTTGAATGGTTGCGGTCTTCCCTTCGTCACTTTGAGCCGTACCACCGTGCAGACTCAAGGGAACCGCCCACTGCACGCCTGAAACACTGCGGACTCTGGCAACTTCGCTCAACTTTAAATCGACGACATCGTTAAAACTGCTGGCGGTGGAATCAATCACCCAAATCGGGGCGCCTGTTTCAAAAATGTTGCTGGCGGTGCGTAACATCAATCCACAAAAAATAGACCCTTGTTGCGTCAACAAAAAGCAGGTGAAGGTCAAACCCACGACAAGGGTCATAAACTTCATTTTGTCGCCAAATAACATTTTTAAAGCAATACTAAGCATAGTGAAGAAGCGTCCTTTAATAGCGGTCTCTCATTTTCTTCTAGCATAACACAAGCTTTTGTTTTTTGGAAACAAAAATGGGGGAAGCTATTAAGTTTTTCAAAGCACCCCTTTAGCTTTTATTAAGATTTGTAATAAAAAGGCAAAAAGGGTTGAAAGTTGTCTTTTATTATTGTAGTAATATAAGTATGACGCATACCCCGCTTGATTTTTATACAAGTCCATTCTGGCGTTATTCACTTACTACTACTATTCCGTTGCTCGTTTATTCAATGCACACACTATTTTATAAATCCTGTTCACTGGCTTTCAGTGCTTTTCAGATTCTTTTGTGCTACATTTTATAAGCACGTCAACGGATTCTCTCCTTATTAGCAAGTCCGTAACAATGCAGTCTCTCTACAATTTATGTTTTTCATCGTTGCCCCGCTCTTTAGCAAGTATTTTTCTCTATAAACGTGACACATAAAGCCCTAGTGAGTCCTGTCTACCTAGAAAAAGGAATTTCTACGTATAATGTCTCAATCTCCTCTTCGCTCTAAAAAACACCACTCCGAAAAAGGTACAGGTAAAAAAGTCCGCCACGGGCTAAGTGCCAGTATCGCTCCTGAAAAACTCAAAAGTCGTGATCTTAAAGATTACATGGAATTGGTTGAAACGGTGGCTCGTGTAGAACACAGCCGTTTGCCGAATCATTTAATTGATGCCAGTGAAATTGTCAACATCGGTGCCTTAACCATTCACCTGTTGTTTGAAAAGTACCCCGAACGTGATTTTAACGTCACGTATTTGTCCACCGCCATTAAATGGGCGGTGCGTAACGAATTGCGGTATCGTTACAAATGGTACAGCCTTCGTAACACCGATGCTGAAATCACCGACGGCAATGATTGTACCGAAGCCTTCGACGATGACCTTGCCCCTGAAAAAGGTGCTGTTCGTGAAGCCATGTATGCCAACATTTTAAGTGTAGATGGCATGATGGAAGCCGACAATCCCCATGAATTGCGGGATGAAAGTCAAACCCCTGACGAAAAAACAGAATCCAACGAATTGGCAAAATTGGTGCGTAAGTGCTTGGATGTTTTGCCTGAACGTGACCGTAAATTGATAGAAGCTCGCTACTTCAAGAACAAGCGGATGCGTGAAATTGGCGACGAATTTGGTATTTCTGCCAGCCGTGCCAGCCGAGTCGTTCAAACGGCGTTGACTCGCATGAAAGAAGAAATGGAAGCGGCTCCGTTTTTGGCGGAATACAAGCAACTCAATTAGTTATAGCCGTCTTTAGAATTTTCTATACCCTCTCCTGATTTTAGGAGAGGGTATAGTGCGTTATATAGCCAAGTTTATAATTTCCTGTACAGTGTCTCTTCGTTGTCGCTACGATTATTTTGTTCGGCGGATTCAAGTAACAAGTGACGCAGGGGGGTGGCGGTGAGCGGCTGGATGTAGTATCTCTTTATTAGTTACAATAAAGAGGAGACACCACCATGCCAAAGGGCTACCAACAGCTCACCTACGAAA
>JBILSS010000006.1:0-31492 GCA_044371965.1 Vampirovibrionales bacterium | reverse complement strand
GATGAAGTCCACAATTCCATGCGGATTAACGCAGGGGTCATTACCAATATGCGACTCGTTAAACTCATGGATGAACTGCTTAACCAAGCCATCCGCATTAGACAGTAATCTCATTCATTCGTTTAAAGTGTATAAGTTTTAAAAGGATTTAATAAAATGCAATTTTCAGGCATCAATATCGACGGAGCCGTGGCGCCCTTAAGTCAAAATCTTAGCAACCTCATCACGATGCAAAAGGCGTCGGCGGACAATATCGCCAACGTCAATACCCCAGGATACAAACCTAAGCACTACAAGTTTGAAACCTTTTTAGGGGCAGACAACAGCGTGATGGACACGTCCTTGTCCAGCCGAATGGGGGCTAGCCAATTGCCTGATATGTTGAGTACCGAAGGCGACGGCACGGTCAATTTACAAAATGAATTGATGGATATGCAAAAGAACTTGATGTATTTCAACATGGTATCGAAACGCCTAAGCACGGTGATTAACAATATCAAGACAGCCTCTAACGTGGGTCGATAGTTTTTGCCTCGTATATTGATTTTTTCTTAAAAACAATCACAAGCCACCAAAAAAAGCTATAATAAGGGAAAGTGATATAAGCTTGTGAGGATTCCCCCTATGTTCGACGTCAACCGATACGACCCTGAAGCCCAACGACTCTTGCAAATCAGCCACGATATTGCCGTACAGTTTCGCCATAGCGAACTGGATGTTGAGCATCTTTTGCTGGGGTTACTCGAACATGGGCAGGGCATGAAGGCTCACCACAGCCTCATCAAAAGCTTAGGCGGACATTACCCCACTGTGATTGCTGAACTCGCCAAAAACCTAGCCAGTCGCCCACGATTGAATCACCCGATTGAATCGAATCTGTATGTGTCGGCTCGCATTGCCCTTGTTCAAAATGTGGCGTGGAATATGGCAAATCAACAGGGGAAGTCCCTTATTTCGCCTGAACATTTATTGCTCGCCTTGCTTGATGAAGGTGGGCTAGCATCCGTGTTATTACGACGTTCTGGTGTGACGGCGGTGGGTTTGACCGAAGGTTTGCATTCACCTCCTGCATCGGAAGACGCCAACACGGAACAAAGTGCCTTGCATAAATATGGGCATAACCTCACGGAAAAAGCACGGGCAGGCAAGCTGGATCCTGTGATTGGTCGGCAGGATGAAATCCGCCGTGTGATCCAAGTCTTAAGCCGTCGCACGAAAAACAACCCTGTTTTGATTGGCGAACCTGGGGTCGGCAAAACGGCGATCGTGGAAGGGTTGGCTCAACGCATCATTAAAGGCGATGTGCCTGAAGGTTTGAAAGACAAGCAGGTTTTTTCGCTCGATATGGGGATGCTCTTGGCAGGTTCCAAGTATCGGGGCGAGTTTGAAGAACGGCTCAAGGATGTCTTGAAAGAAGTGGAAGAATCCACAGGGCAAATTATTTTATTCATCGACGAATTGCACACGGTTGTGGGTGCAGGTGGCGGAGGCGACGGCGGTGCCATGGATGCGAGCAATCTGCTCAAACCCAAGTTGGCTCGTGGGGAATTGCGTTGCATTGGGGCAACGACGATTAACGAATACCGTAAATACATTGAAAAAGACGCTGCGTTGGAGCGTCGCTTTCAGCCTGTGCAAGTTCACGAACCGAGTGAAGAAGACACCATTAGTATTTTGCGTGGCTTAAAAGAAAAGTACGAGTTGCATCACGGGGTGCGGATTAAAGATGCGGCTTTGGTCGCTGCGGTCACCCTTTCCAAACGCTACATTCAAGATCGCTTCTTGCCTGACAAAGCCATTGACTTAATGGATGAAGCTGCCAGTCGCTTACGCACCGATATTGACAGCCTGCCTGAAGAACTGGATGTGGTGAATCGTCAATTGCGTCAGCTGGAAATCGAGCAAGAAGCCTTGAAAAAAGAAGAGGATGTGTCGTCTAAAAAACGCTTGCACGATTTGCAAGAAACGTTGGTATCCCTCAAAAAAGAGCAAGACACCTTACAAGCTCAATGGCAGAATGAAAAGGCACACATCCAAAAAGTCAAAGAAATTAAAGAAGCCATTAATGCGTGCAAACTTCAAATTGAAGAAGCCGAGCAGAACGCCGATTTAAGTAAGGCAGCGGAACTGAAATACGGTAGCTTGCCTGAACTTGAAAAGCAACTCAACACCCTTAACACCACGACGCAAGAAAACGCCTTGAAAACCACCTTGCTGAAAGAACAAATCGATGCGGACGACATTGCCGAAGTGGTTTCTAAATGGACGGGCGTGCCGTTGACTCGCTTGCTTGCGGAAGAAGCGGAAACCTTGCTCAATTTTGAAGATTATATCGCCAAGCAAGTCATTGGGCAGGATCATGCGATTGCCGTCTTGTCTGATGCCATTCGTCGGGCGAGAGCAGGCTTGAAGGATCCGCAAAAGCCAATGGGAAGCTTCTTATTGCTAGGACCTACAGGCGTCGGTAAAACCGAAGTCGCCAAAGCCATTGCTAACTTTTTATTCCACGACGAATCGTCCTTAATTCGCTTGGATATGAGCGAATACGCCGAAAAGCATACGGTCAGCCGTATGGTGGGGTCTCCTCCTGGGTACATTGGGCATGATGAGGGCGGTCAACTCACGGAAGCGGTTCGTCGTAAGCCGTATAGCGTTTTGTTGTTGGACGAAGTGGAAAAGGCTCACCCAGATGTCTTTAACACCTTGTTACAATTGCTCGATGACGGCAGGCTCACCGATTCGAAGGGTCGAACGGTCAGCTTTTCAAATTGCTTGATTTTGATGACCAGCAATTTAGGAGCGGGAGCTTTAATCGAAGCTCGTTTAGCCAACGCCAGCAGTAGCAACGTGCTAGGCAGTGATGTGAAAGAAGCGGTGATGCGTGAAGTGCGTCAATTCTTCAAGCCCGAGTTCTTAAATCGCTTGGACGACACGATTATTTTTGAACCCTTGAGCTTACAGACTTTGGAAGCCATCGTCTTAAAAGAAGTGGCGAAAATCCAAGGGCGTTTAGCGTCGCAACTTTTAACGCTGGATTTAAGTGATGCCGCCATTGAGTGGTTGGCTCGCCGTGGATACGACCCTGTTTACGGAGCCAGACCGCTTCAGCGAGTCTTGCGTCAGTATGTGGAAAATCCGCTAGCGACGGCGATTTTAAAGCAAAACTTGGTGCCTGAATCGGTGATTCATATGGATGTGAATACCGATGAATCGGCTCTTGCGATTCAGGAAGCCGTCAGCGTTCAGGGGAATTAAGCTTGTCTTTGGCGAAAAAGAAAAACGTTTGAAAGGCATCACCAAGTCCTGTATATTTTCTATCAAGTATTTTTAGGACGCGATTGATTTCTGACATTTCAAAACGTCGCAAATTATCTTTTACCCCTTCTGGTAAAACATCGTATGTTTTTCGTCCTGCATTCAATGTTACTTCAACAACTTTAGATCTTGGTGGTACAGGTGTTGGTAAAGGTTTCTTCAATAAGAATCCTATTGTTGAATCCCTAATGTCCATTCCTTTCGATGGAGGAAGGGGCATTCTTCGAAGCTCTTGTAGATTCAAATGAGGAAGTACCTCTTTTCTAAGGCTTGTTTTTACAGAATAAACGGTGCTATAAAAAAATTCCCCTGCCCATGGCTTATATCGATTCAATTCATCCCGTAAGGCTTGAATCGTTGTCGCATCAAGGCATTCTGAAAAACAGCGTAGAGGTAAAGGAAGCTTAAGGTACTGTTGTGTTTGCTCCACGGTCTTCTTTCTTAGTATAGGGTCTTGTGCCGCCTTCACTAAAGTTACAGTAGCCTGCCCCAAACGAGGGTAGACGAGATTTTTGACTAAGTACATAGCGGCTGAAAAAAGGGGGTTTCTTAAAGGAATCCTACTCATTTTTTCCAAAACTCCCAAACAGTTAATTATCTATAAGCATGAAAACAAGTGCCATTATTTTTATGCCTGATTGTCCTTCTCAAACAAAACAGAAAAGAGGGCTAAAACTATGCTATACTAAAAGAAAGTGAGAGAAAAGGAAAATCCCCCTATGCGGTGGCGATGGTTACAAATGGCGGATCCCATTCACGGTTTACTTCAGTTTGACCGCAAAGATCCCGTCCATCGTATTTTGCTCGAAACCATGAATAGCTTGGCGTTTCAACGTTTGCGACGTGTCAAACAAATGGGCATGGCAGAATTTGTCTTCCCAGGAGCCGTCCACACACGCTTTAGCCATAGTTTGGGTGCGACTTTTTTGATGTCTCAAGCCATGGTACACTTTAAGTACGACCGTCCCTCTCGAGAGATTTTGAAATCCACGTTTTTAGACACAGGCATTAGCCTTGAAACGCTTTTGATGACAGGGATTCTCGTCCATGATATTGGGCATCCGCCCTTGTCGCATACGCTAGAAGATGTGCTAGGCTTGCATGTCGAAGGTCTTACGCACGATCATTACTGGTTGCCTCGTATTCTGAAAGAAGACGAGCAATTACAATCCATTTGGAAGACCTTTGGTGTAGACAACATTGCGGATGCCATGAATACCTTTATGGTTGGTACCGATACAGAGCCTCGTCACTATTTGGCAGGCTTAGTGGCGAGCCAACTCGATATGGACAGGCTGGATTATCTCTTGAGAGACAGCCATTTTATGGGGACTCGTTACGGTGAAATTGAGTGCGACCGCCTGATTAGTTGCCTAGAAATTCAAAATAAGCTCGACGGCAAACCCGTGATTACACTATTAGAAGACGGCTTACCCGCCCTTGAACATTACTTATTCGGACGCCACCAAGCCTATAAAATGGCGTTACATTCCATTGACAAAGCCAGCGAAGCCTTGCTAGGCTTCACCTTACAGCGTTTTATGTGGGCGATTCGCAACGGCATTTCCACAGGCAACCCTGCGAAAGAGTTGTTTCAATTGGGCGACAACGGAAAAAGCATGAGTATTCAAAGCTATCTGCGTATGGATGACCACTACCTCTGGAACGCCATTCAAGATTGGAGCCTTGAAAGCCAAGACCCCTTCTTAAAAGAACTTGCCAGCCGTTTGATGCGTCACAACTTGCCGAAGTTTATCGATTTAATGGAACTGCGGTACTACCCCAGTGTGGATGAACAAGACGAGCTTCAAGCTGATTTAGAAAAGCATTACGCTGAACGAGGCATTCCCTTTGAATACGGTTTCGCCGAAACGTGGGTGGAACCCAAACCCCTGTATCGTCAAGACAAAGAACCCCTATGGCTTGAAACACGAGATCGTGGTATTGTAGAATTGCCTGTGCTTTCCCCACTGGCTCAACAGTTTGAAGCCAAGCACATGGCAAAGCATCTGTGGTTTGTGTGGGATCACGAAGCCCGTAAGTTTTTGGCAGAACGTATTAATAAGTTAACGCCTCAAAAAATAGATGAGTTTAGCTGATGTCTGTATCCATTCAAGAAAACCAAGAAACCCTTGAAACGTCTAAAACCGCTACAGTGTTGGACTATCCTATTCGCTTGGGAAGGCTCGAAAATTTAGTCGATGCCGCCTTTCATGCCCCCCCTCAAGCGGGTGGGCTTCATGTGGTAACGCTCAACCCTGAAATGATTATCAAAGGGGAAGAGTCCCCCGACTTTGGCGAGATTCTGAAAAATGCCGATTTTCCTTTGCCTGATGGAGCAGGCGTGATTTGGGCGTTGAAGCGTCAAGGCATCCAACAAGCACGGATCCCTGGGATTGAGTTTGCCACGGCTTTATTGGAAACCCTTCACCAAACACAATGCCCACGAGGGGTCGCCTTATTAGGAGCCAAACCTGAAGTCATGGGGCTTTTGCCTGTGGCGTTATTGAGGCGATTCCCCAATTTGTCGCTCGCCTTTGCCCACGATGGTTTCTTTCGTAATGAAGATCTCGTTCCTATTGTGGAAGAAATGGCATCGACGAACCCACGGCTTGTGCTGGTTGCCTTAGGCGTGCCTCGTCAAGAAGAGTGGATTAAAGCCTTTCGCAGTCGTTTTGCAGACGACACCATTTTCGTAGGCGTAGGCGGCAGCTTTGACGTGTGGACGGGGCAAATCCAACGTGCGCCCAAGTTGATGCAGGCGTTGAACTTGGAATGGCTATGGCGATTCACCCTTGAACCGTGGCGGATCCAACGTTCGATGCAACCACTCTTGCAATACGTTTGGAAGGTGTTGAAAGGTAAAAACCCTTAAACGATACTACGATATTGCAAGGCTTCCGCCAAATGAGGCACTTGGATGGCGTCGCTTTCGGCTAAATCCGCAATCGTACGAGCCAGCCGTAACATACGGTCATACCCACGAGCCGACAAGTTCAAACGCTCAATCGCCTTTCGCATCAAGGCTTGGCAGGGTTCGTCCAACACGCAAAACGCCTTGACTTGAGCAGGTGCCATCTCCGCATTTGATTTCAAGTGCGACACGCCTAAGTCTTGAAACCGCTTGACCTGCAAACGTCTGGCTTGGGTGACACGTTCTTTAATCGTGGCACTGTTTTCAACAGGTACAGCATTTTCGTTGGAATTAAACAACAATTCTTCCGTACTCAAACGACGCACCGTCAATTGCACATCAATGCGATCCAACAAAGGGCCTGAAAGCCTCGCACGGTAACGTTCCACATGGGCAGGACTACAGGTGCATCGATTGCCGTCATCGCCGTGGTATCCGCAAGGGCAGGGGTTCATCGCCCCAATCAGCATAAAGCGAGCAGGGAAGGTATAGGCTTGTTTCGCTCGGCTAATAGTGATTTCCGCATTTTCAAGCGGTTGACGCAAGACTTCTAAAACAGGACGAGGAAACTCCACCAGCTCATCCAAGAACAAGACGCCTCGGTGGGCTAGGGTGATTTCACCTGAACGAGGATTGCTACCGCCTCCGCAAAGCCCTGCCATTGAAGCCGAATGGTGCGGACTGCGAAAGGGGCGTTGCACAATCACGCCACCTTCTTCAGGCAATAAGCCTGAAACGCTGTAAATACGGCTCACTTCTAGGATTTCATCCATATCCATAGGGGGCAGAATACTCAACAAGGCCTTCGCCAACAACGACTTCCCACTCCCCGGAGGACCCGACATCAAGAGGTTATGCCCTCCAGCGACCGCCACTTCCAAGGCTCGCTTGGCTTGCACTTGCCCTTTCACATCGGCAAAATCAACGGCGTTTAAGACTTCGGCTTGTTCTTGCCCCATGCGTTCAATCAATTCCGCATGATTCACCACCTTCAAAAAGGCGTTTGGCGATTCGAGCCATGCTTCTAAATCACGCAAATTATGCAAGGCGTAAATCTCAATATCGTCGACCAAGGCGGCTTCTTTGGCGTTTTCAGGACTCAAAACTACGCCTTTTAAGCCCAAGTCTTTTGCCAACAACGCCACTGCCAAAGCCCCCGAAGCAGGGCGAATGCGTCCTTCAAGCGACAGTTCCCCAAAGAACAAGACGTCGTTAATCAAGGGTGTTGAAATCAGTTCTCCACTAGCGACCAAAATCCCCACGGCAAGGGGCAGATCAAAGCCCGTGCCTTCTTTTCGCACCGAAGCAGGAGCGAGATTGACCGTCACTTTTTTATTGGGGAATTGAAAGCCACTGTTGCGAATGGCGGCACGCAGGCGGTCTCGGCTTTCATTGACCATGGTGTCAGGCAAGCCCACAATGCGACATTCAGGCAAGCCACCGCCTAAATCAAATTCAGCCGTGACCCGTTGAGCATCAATTCCACAAATGGCGGCACTCTGCACATGCACAATCATGGGAAGGCTTCCTTACGCTTTAAGGGCTTCTTTTTCGGCGTTCGCTTTAGAGAGGAAAGAACGTTGTTGCTGGACGATTTCATACGCCAAGACCGCCGTTGCGGTCGATACGTTGAGGGAATCCACCTTACCGAACATGGGGATGGTGACTCTGAAATCGCAACGCTTGGCGATGTTTTGACGCACGCCCTTGTCTTCACTACCCACGACAAGCACAATCGGCACATCGTATTTCACAGCTTTATAATCTTGAATATCGGTGGAGCCTTCTGCGGATTCGCATAAGGTGCCGACCGTCCAATAGCCCGCCCCTTTGAGGGTATCCAAGGCTTGCGACAAGTTGGTGACCTGAGCAATCGGGATGTGTTGATCCGCACCAACCGCCGTTTTAGACGCTAAAGGAGAAAGTCCCCCTGTGCGGTGTTTGGGTAGAATCACGCCACAAGCTCCGACGGCATCTGCCACACGCAAGATGGCGCCAATATTACGACCGTCAGTGACTTCGTCCAAGGCGATCATCACTTGCGTGGTGTAGCTTTTTGCCTTTTCGATGAGATCATCCAATTCTAGCAACGGTTGAGCCGTGACCATAACCGCCACACCTTGAGCAGAACTAGGGTTAAAGGCGTCGTCGTCGTCGCCAAAGGTTTCGGCATGGTAACGCACGATATTGTCTATTTTTTGACGAGGCACCTTGTTCCAGCGAATCCCATTTTCTTCACACAAGGAAATAATGGCTTCTAAACGCTTGTCAATGCCAGCGTGTTCAGCGACGTACAATTTCTGCACACGCTTGGGATTCTCTTGCAACAATTCCAAAACGGCATGGCGTCCGTACAAGTAATGTGCGCCTTCGATGTCGGAAAAGTCAGGGAGGCTTTTTTCAAGGTTTTCACGGCTTTCTTTTTCAGGACGCTTGCTTGGACGTGCTTTATCCGTCGCAGAAAAATCACCAAAGCGTGGGCGTTCAGCGGAAGCGTTGCCTGTATTGGCTCCACCCGCACGAGGCGTTAGGGCAGGTTTCGGCTTACTGCTTGAAGCTGAAGCACCAGCAGGGCGACCTGTTGGGCTAGATGGCGTGCGATTTTTCGCTTGGGGTCTGTCGTAAGATTTGGCGTTTGAAGACGAAGAGCGAGCGTTAGGACGTTTATTCATGAGTGAACCTTTGTTTTTGGGGAGCTTAAGGAATGGATTAAAACAAGGTGCAAACGTGGGAATTGGACTATATCATCTGTTAGTTTGTGCTTGTCATTGAATAGTTTAATGCAAAAGAACCTTAGTCGCAAGGGCTTGTATTAGGGAAGCCTCTGTAAATTTTTGTATCAATTGTAAAGTAATAGGCACAAAAATAAATTGATGAGGTCTTATACGAATATAGCTTATTCCTCTCGTTTTTTTTCATTTTAACTACCTGACTTTAAGGAAAATATATTATGCTCCCCCCCCCCCCCTTCTTTCTCTGACGCCTAGTCCTTCTTACACAACCCCTCGCCTGGCAAAGTCTCAAGCTCAAAACCCTCTTTCGCAACGGCAAGGTTTTAGAAATGTTGAACAAGCTATAGTTTTTAGTCGCGAACTTTGTTGTCGGATTGATCAACTGAGGGAAGACTCGAACTCGACTAACTCCATATTTAAACATATCCCGATAGAGCTACGAGAGGTCGTCCTACAGGAATGGAGCGATTCCTTAGAAAAAATCACACAGGCCGCAAACAAGGAGCTTGATGGGCATGATCCTTTTTCCGTAGCAGGTTTAAAATTACGGTACTTTAATCCATATACGCTTAATTTGAAAGGAGCTCAATTACCTCAAATTAATTTTGAAGGGGCTTTGTTGAACAATGTAGGCATTAATTTTGAGGAAGCTCACTTGCCGGGTGCCAACTTTAATAAGGCAGATTTATACAATGCTTGCTTCTACAAAACTTTCTTAGAAGGCTCTACTTTCAAAGAAGCTGACATGACCGCTGTAAGTTTATTTGAATCCAAATTAAAAGGATCTGATTTTACAGGAGCTAACCTGACAGGTGCCGTCTTGAATGAAGCAGACCTATCAGAGACTCAACTAAAAAACGCCAACTTATCCTCTACACATTGCAAAGGAACTAATTTCAAAGAGGCTAGTTTTTGGGAAAAAGGGTCTGATGATGTAACCGTAATGTACGACAGTGAGACAGAAAAGTCTTATAATCTCCCTGATAATTTAGATTTTTCTTCAAGCACTCAACAACAATGGTTTGTCCAACAAGAGAGAAAGAAGGAAGAGAAGAAAAACATAGAGGCTTTCAGGAAGCATCTGCTGACTTAAAGCAATGAAACGAATCAATAGATCGCTTCCCACTTGGGTGAATCTTTGAAGACCCGAAGGGCGATAATGGTTTGAGCGTCGGTCAAGTAAAAATAGTGGCGTGTCATCGCAGGCACCACGATCCAGTCGCCTTTTTGCACGACCAGCTCAAAGGCATCACCTGTTTTAGGCACAAAGCCGAAGATGCCTGCTCCGTGCAAAATCACCCGCACTTCGTCGTCTTCATGGTGATGTTCAGGGCGAAAGGCTTTTAAAATGCCGTCTAAGTTGGGCGTTTGGGGGGTCAATCCGACAATGTCTTCATACTGATAGCCAAAACGAGATTTCAGCTCCCCGAGTGGCGTTTTCACCGCTTCTAACGCCAAGGCTTGCACATCATTCGACGCTAAAATAGCGTCACCTTCGACATGAGCCAAGTCTTCTAGCGACCAGCTCCCAATGTGGATGCCTGCTCGTGTGCAGGCATCTTGAATCAGGGTGTCGTCGGATGTGAGGAAGGCTCCGTTTGAATGAAGCAGTTGTATCATGGTGCTGGGCTTTCTTTAAAAGGATTGCATGGTTTGAACGTATTTTTCCCAATCCGTTTTCAAACCCAATGAACGCACATAGGGGTTGTTTAAATCTTCAATGGGGACAAAGGCTTTGATCCATGTGTCGATATCGTGCAAGAAGGCATCGGCATGGGGGGCATCGGTTCGTTTTAGGATGAGGTAAAGGCTCATAATGGCGTTGATGAGATATTGCTGTGTGCCTTCGTGCTTTTTATCAGGTTGTTCGTAGATTTTATTGTAACTTAGAGGTGCTTGATGAAACAGGAAACTAGGTAACATAGGAAGTTTATTGTGTCTGATATTCCATAATCTGCTTGAATGGGCACAGATATTTCGGACTTGTTTTAAGCCTTGTAGTATGTTTTTAAAATCCCTAGCTGGTAAATTGAATTGATTGGCAACAAGTGTTAAATTTGTGGAATTAAGTTTGTCTAAAATATAAAAAATGTTTCCAAAGCTAAACAACATAAATACTTTCCACGTTTCGTGCGGAATATCAGAAGCTCGAATATAAGGAACCTTTGAATCTTTGTATTGTTCCAGGGTTTCTTTTATTTTTTTTAAAATGCTTTGATGCTGTGTTGTTTTTTTGAATTGGAGAACATCATAAAGCCATTCAGAGTTTTGTGTATTTTTCCCTATTACATCACAGACAACGGCTTTTAAAAACACTTCTACCTGTAATACCGCTTTAAAAAAAATAAACCTAAGTTGTTCATCATAATCATAAAGATGCTTAATGTCACGCCATTGGGTGCCTTCAAAAAAACGATGCTCTTTTGTGTCATCATCCTCGTAAAAATACCAAAAATATCCTGACAGTCTGTAATAGCCTATGTTTCTAAGGTACTGTTTAAGTTCTAATTCTTCTTCTTTAGAGAAAATGAGTCCCCTTGGTCTTAGATATAAATCGACCAATTCATCAATCCCACAATAAGGTTTTCGATTTATTGCCACGCTAAAAAACTCCAAACAACAAAAATGGGCCGCAGACAATTCGCCAAAGCAAACCCGAGCCCATCACTATAACACTATTATATTATAATATAATAACATTGTCAATCATTGTAATAAAATTTTACATCATATTGTGTAGTGGACTAGCAATGAACAGTGCCTACATCTGCTCAGGAGCCGTCACCCCGAGGAGATCCAAGGCTTGAGCGAGCGTTAAACGCAAGACATCCACCAGCAACAAACGAGCCAACGCCTCCTGCGGATCGTCACACAAAACGCGACACGCCGCATACAACGAATGAAAATCACTGGATAAATCAAGGGCATAACGAGCAATCAAATGCGGTGCATTCACACGACCCGCATCTTCGACACGTTCTGTGAAAGATACCAACAATAAAATCGTTTCACGCACTTTATTATAAGCCTGTTTATTTTCTTCAAAGGGTTTGAGCAAAAGGGTTTCCCACGCTTCTGCCGTAATACCTTTTTTAAAGGCTTCATAGTCTTTTTTGTTAAAACGAGCAGGTGATTCTTCACCTGTTTCAAGGTCCACAATTTTATTAAAGGCGTTTCGCAAAATACCACAGGCTCGAGCATGGGCGTATTGCGTGTAAAACACAGGGTTTTCATCACTGGCGGACGTCGCTAAATCCACATCAAACTCAATGGTGCTGTCCGCAGAACGAGACACCAGCCAAAAGCGAGCGGCATCCACACCCACTTCTTCAATCACATCTTCAAGGGTGAGCATGGTTTTGCGTTTGCCCATGCGAGTTTTTTCGCCTTCAACGACCAAGTTCACCAACTGCCCCAAAATAATCACCAAACGCTGGGGTTCATGCCCCAAGGCTTGCATGGCGGCGGTAATACGAGACACATAACCGTGATGATCCGCTCCCCAAATGTTGACAATGGATGTAAAGTGTTCCGCACGATTAAATTTGTCGTCGTGATACGCCACATCCGCCGTTAGATAGGTGTAAGAGCCGTCGCTTTTGACTAGCACACGGTCTTTATCATCACCCACTTCGGTGGATTTTATCCACAAGGCACCGTCTTCTTCAAAGGTCACGCCTTTACTCTTAAGGCGTTCTAAAGTTTTTTCAACCACGCCTGAAAGATGCAAGTGGCTTTCCAACTGCCAAATATCAAAGGACGTTCTAAAGCGTTTGAGCAAGTCTTGCTGAAGTTGTAGCATCGCATTACGGCTGATGTTTCTTAATTCAAACAAGAGTTCTTTAGACGCCAATTGCTCCAGACGCTTCGCCCCTTCTTGTTCAAAAACATAGCGAATGGCTTCCGCATTATGGTCTTCTTCCAAGTATTCCAACGCCAAATCAGTGACGTAGTCGCCAGGATAGTACAAAAACTTTTCACCTTCAACAGGCGTAGGGAAGGGGGCGAGTTTCAGATATTCTAAGGCTCTAAACCACACGCTGTTTGCCATATTCGTCATTTGCTGACCGTAGTCATTCACCAAAAATTCGGTGACGACAGTGGCACCGTTATGTTGCCAAATACGGCGGAGGCTGTCCCCCAAGGCTGCCCAGCGTCCATGCCCTAAGTGTAAAGGTCCTGTGGGGTTGGCTGACACAAACTCCAAATGCAGACGTTCGTTTTGCTTACTGATATTTTGACCTGCTTTTTGAATCCCGTGCAAGGTCGGCAAAAGTGTTTGAAGCAATGACGCTTCGGTTGCCTTGAAGTTGATGAATCCGCCGATGGCTGTGGCGGTAAAGCCTTGAATGTGTAGATGAGGCAATAAGGTCGTGGCAATAAGTGGAGGAGCCAGCTTCGTGTATCGTGCCAAAAAGGAGATATTCACCGCATAATCACCATGTTCACGATGCTTGGGTTGTTCCATTTTAATGCCTTGTGAAATAATAGTGTGCCAATCCGTTTCGCTAATGGACAGGCAAGCTTCGAAGGCTGATTTTAGGGGCAGAAGGGTTTGAATTAAAATGTGATGTAAGGCGGATTTCATAAAAACAGGATTCCCTCATTACTTAAATGTATTCTTATTAAAACACAAAGATGCTATTTTATAGCCAAGTTTAGAGTTTTCTGTACAGTAGGCTATTCTAGGAGCCTAGACTCGCAGATGTGTGATTGTACAAAGACGTACATAAGCACATCGAGAATCGTAGCGACAACGAAGAGACACTGTACAGGAAATTATAAACTCGGCTATATGTAACGAAACCCACAATAGTCACTAAAAAATAAACGGATTCAAGCACCCTAAGTAAGGGCTGCTTAAGGAATACGGATCTTCCCAGAACGCCTGCCATTCTATGGTGGAAAGCCGTTTCACATCGTGTTGGGCATGGGGTGAATAAGGCTTCACAAAATACGCCAAGGCATCTGCTGTGGGAGCTTTAGTACTCGTCCCCAAGCCTTCAATCGGAAAAAGCATCCAAGACGCCAAGGCTTCTAGCCCACAATCGCAAGACGTGTCATAAGCTCGTATTACCTCTGAAGGTAAGGAGATAGGCACTAAAGGCAAGTTTGTTAAGGCATCCATTTCAACAGGCAAATAACGATGAATAAAATCGTTTTGTTTGGCATGGATCCCTTCAATACACGCCATGACTTGCTTGCCGTGGTGATGTAAATGGGCTTCAACACGAGCGTCAAAAATAGCATCGTGGGCTTTAACCGAACGAATATCGCCTTCGGTGAGTGCCAGCAAAGCGTTTAAAAAGTCAAACGAAGGCAAGGTCATGGCTTGGGCGTAAAGTGTTTCGAGCGAAGGGGCTTGCCCTGTTTTGTTTTCACGAATGATCCAGCGTCCGAAAACTTGGTGATAACGCACCAATTGCACCACAATAAAGACATCCAGCATTGAAAAGCCCCAGCGACCTAAATAGCGTTTGATTTCAGCCGACACTTTCAGCGGATGCAAAGGGTCAGGCGATAGTTCAAGGCGTTGAAAGGCATAACCGCCTTGCTTGTTTAAATCATGGAAAAATGCCGCCAACGTCGTTAATCGTTGCCAATGGGGGGAAAGGCCCTGAAAAGCGTGGGTTTTCCGTGTTTTGATGACGACTTTTGCAGTGTGGACATCTAGCGTAAAATCGTGAGTTTTATGTTGTGTGTTTGCTTCGCCCTTCATGCGTTGCCATTCAGGCACAAAGCTTTCTAAAAGCCCCGCCGCACTGGCTTCTAAGAAACGGACTTCGTCGTTGGTTTCAATGGCTTCAAAAAAAGCCGTGCTGTCGATCGATTGAGGCGTTTCTATCCTCTGCCATAATGACATCATGCGTAGACTTCCCTATCTTGATGAATCTAGTGTATCATAGGATGACGAACGCTTAAAATCAAACAAAAAGGATTTCAGTATGAACCTACCCACTCAAGAAACATTCAGTCAAAAACAAGACAGTGCCTTTTGGACGATCCTATACGGCTTGTTTTTCTTCGGCACCTTCCAAACCCTCTATTTTTTTCAACACCAACTTTTGTTTAAACTTTCTGAAGCCATCCCGAATCCTGATCTGTTTGCGGAATATATGTTGAGTTATTATGGCATTGAACATCCCTTTGCCTTTATGTTTGTGGCGATTAAATTGCTTTCCGCTATTAGTTTAACGCTTATTTTTATGGCGACCTATAAAAGCTTACTTAACTTTTGGAAGTCTCAACGTGAAGCCCTTAGCCCAGAGCAGGTGAAGTGGCAGATTGAAGATTTAAAAACTCAAATCGCCTTACTGCGAGATGAAAATCAACAGCTCAAAGCCTACACCGAAACCTTAAAAGCCAGTCTTGAAAAAATAAACTAGGCTTCTAGGGTGACTCCTCGGCAGGGGGTAACGGCTTCAAAGGCTTCAAGACAGGGGCTTTATTCACATTGAGTTTGCCTGAAAAAGGGTTCGCCTTACCGAGCGTCAAACTTGTTTTTGCCACAACTTGAGCAGGAGCCTGCTTTTCAACGGCTTGACGTTCTTCCGCTTGGGCTTCTACCAGTGGGTTTAAAGCCAAGTTGGACGCTTCTGCTCTGCTTAGGCGTGCTTCTTGATCCAGCACTTCATTGGCTTGATTGACGGACTGTTCCGCCAAAACCGATGCTTGCGTATAGCCTTCTGTAAACATGTCTTCAAAGGTATAAATTGGAATACTTTGGTTTTTACCCCTCACTTTAATACTGCCTAAGCTATTCAATTCTGAACCCAAGTGAATGTTCTGACAATGCTTTAAGGTATTTTCTGAAAAAATAAGGCGTGTGTGAAAGACTTTGGTTTGATCCTGCAGGCGAGCTGCCGTATTGACGGTGTCTCCAATGGCAGTGTATTCCAACTTGTTTTTAGGACCGACGAATCCCACAAAGGCAAAACCACTATTGACGGCAACGCCAATACTAAAGTCAATGTTTCGTTCTTCTGTCCATTTTGCCGCCAATGTCTCACTCGCCGCGATCATTTTACGCCCTGCTCGCAGTGCCATATCCGCATGGTGAGTGGATTCTAAAGGCGCCCCAAACATAATTAAGGCACCATCGCCTAAGAATTTGTCCACCGTGCCACGATATTCATTGGCAATTTCTTCAATTTGCGTGTACCACGTATTCAAAATTTCGGTCACTTCTTTAGGAGGCAAGTTTTCAGAAAGTTTGGTGAAGTTACGAATATCCACAAACATGCTACTAATATCGATCCTTTTACCGCCCGCCGCCAAACGTGTTTTCTTGGTTTTAATTTCACTTAACACGGATTGTGACACCAATTGAGACATATTCAATTCTAAGTTACGTAGGTTTTTTTCTTCCACCATTCGCCAGTAGTATTCCGCCGTCATAAAACCAATCACTGTAAAGGCAAGAGGTGTAACAAAGGGGTAAATAACGTCAGAAGTCTTAGGCATAAAACAGGCAAACAAGGTGTATAAAGACATGCTGGTTAAGCTTAAAATCAACGGAAAGGCAGGCTTGCGGATTAAAAAACGAGGCAAAAATCCCATCGCCAATAAAATCCCTATGCTCAGCCACAGATGCCACTGAGGTGCTTTATGCAAGGTTTTGCCTTGCTGGATGTTATCCATGGCTGTTGCCACCACATCCGCTTCCAAGTGCCTTTCATGTAAAACGGTACGTTGCGTTACTGCACCGATAGACGTTAAATTGGTCAGGACGACTGTGCGTCCTTTAAAATTAGACATCAAGGCAGGGTCATACTGCTTGTACAAGGTTAGAATGTCGATGACAGGGCGTGTCGAAAAAACATCCCCATAAAAATAACCGCCGTTTTTAGACCACTTTAGCATAATGCGTCCGTGATCGTCTGCCTTGATTTGAAGCACCTTGGATTTGTCCACACGATTAGGAATCACCGTAATGAGTTTGCCTTCATGGAAAGGGGTTTGCTCTTTGGTTTCTAACCATGTGGCATTACTTGTTTGACTTTGCCCATTAAAGCGTTGCATCAAACCTGAAACCGCCATGCTGGGTGTAGGGGGTAGCCCTTGCTTCAGAAAGCCATATTCATTAAAATCTTGTGGAGAATACACGAGTGGGAAATAGAGGTCATCTATGTCCTGTTTGTCTAAGTTTTCTGATCTCAAGCCACCTTGACCGTAAATGCCGACACGTTCGTCCCCCAAATAACGATCCCCTTCAAGCAATTTAGACACAGGGAAGCCTTGCGTGATTTTAAGCTTGCCTGTCTTCCATTTCTGCCATTTAGTGTTATACGTATGCCCTGGTGCTAAGGCAAGCACGACATTAGGTATTTGTAAATCTTGTAAATCGTTAAGCAAGCTTTTATAAAAATGATCATTCAAGGTGTTGGTATGAAAACGTTTCTTTAAAAACTCGGTAGATCTATCATCCAATCCCAAAATAAGGGTTTCTTCATTAACGGTTGCTTCCGTTTTTTGTTGAAATTTCATGTATTGCCGTAAGGCTTCATATTCTGCCGAAGGCAGTGAATACACAAGAATAATCATTAACGTAAACAACACCCCCCCTAAAAAAATCTGTGATTTCAGAGTGATTAACCATGTTTTAAGGGAATCGTTAATTTGCACAATAAATACCTTAGCCGTAAATCATAAGACGTCCTTAATTTATCGGTACTTTGGCAGATTCCTGAAGCCCTTTCCTCTCCATAATGGAGGGGCTAAACAATTTTGCAATTATTAGATACAATAAAGGACATAAGCCTCCTAAATTATGAAGAAACCGATAGCCCCCTATGCTAGATACTTACCTTGTTGCCAATATTAAAGACGTTGGACTCATTCGTTGGGAATACACGGGGCATCCCTTGCAGGTGTATATTGCCCCCTTTCAGTGGTACCAAAAAGAAAAACAAGACAACGCCAAGCATTATGAAAACATGATTTGGCAAGGCTTTGAATTATGGTCACGCCTTTCAGGAGGCATCATTACCTTTCATCGAGTCGCAACGCTCCATGATTCTCAAATCAACGTCGTGTGGCGAAGAGTCGACCGTAAAAGCCTTGGGCATTGCGAGTATACGTGGGATCCGAAAGGACGCATCTATTCCGCTGAAATCTCAATTGGCTTAACGGATGGAAGCGTGCATCAGTATTACGACAATCCCGAAGAAGTGAAACGCACGATTTTACATGAAATCGGTCATGCCTTAGGGCTAGGACATAGCAACCATGTACGAGACATCATGTACCCCACGCATCAAATCGGCGTGAATCAAATTTCCATGCGAGATGTGGAAACCCTAAGCTGGCTTTATAAATTACCCACAGGTTTTGACTACCTAAGCGAAGCCCAACGATTGGGCATGCCCATGGAATCACGCATTGATGACGTGGTGGAAGCGATGTATTTAGCACCTTCTTATTCAGCGACGTCTCAAAGTAGTGAAGCCACCAACTTTAGCACGGTGTTAGAAGACGTTCAAGCAGGAGCCAAGGGGTTGGATATTCAAGCCCAGCAAGACTTACTCACTCAAAAAGGTCGATACCTCATGGCAACCAGCTTGATTCAGGTAGAGCCGTTGAATATCGTTCAGCCCCCTGTGTTTGGTGCTTCACCCATGACAAAGAAAGATGCTCCGTTATGGATACCGCCGAAACAAGACAAAAAAAACCTGTAGCGAAATAAATCTACTACAGGGGGACATAGGCATATCATAGGGAGGAGAAAAGAGAGGGAGGGAAAAATTAGTTTAGCAGGGGGTTTAAGCCGTTTGGTTTGGCTTAGGTGTTCGGAGGGTTGAAGGTTTCGGTTCCCTATTTTGGGTAGGGGTACATAGCCTCCGTTGACGATAGGGTGGAGGGTCTGTACAACGTGCAAAGACAAAACGGCAATGGGTGGCGTACCCAAAGAAGAAAGAAGGTGATTGCACGAATCCGAAAACTGAACATTGGAACATTATAGGGAAGTGGGGTATTTTCTTGAAGAGAGGGATGAAGGGGTGGAGGGATGGGTGATTCGCTTGCGTTGCTTGCGTCTCACACTTTAATAAAGGCAAGCAGGGGGCGAAAATTGCGTGATTGTAACGCTTTGTAAATGCCTGTTTTTTAAACGATTAAAAAAGCCTTATTTTTTAAGATTTGATGCCCAAGCACACTAAATTAAGGAGTGCCTTGCATTTTTAGGGACAAGCGTCGATAAGGTAAAAGCAGTCTTTATTATAGAAAGATCTGCAAGAGTCCTGTCCCCTCTCCTAAAATTAGGAGGGGGGACAAAACCGATGTTTAACTTCTTAAAATACTATTTAGCAAAAAAGAGGTTTCCACAAATGCGTTTAAACGCTTGGATGACTATTCTCGCCCTGCTTGCCCTGCCCCCACTCACATGGGCAGCCGTGCCGTATAGTCCCACGCCGAATACGCCTGCTTACTTGCAATTTAAAGCGTACAATCAACCTGCGGGCTTTGTGGAACACGACTTATGGTGGATTGAAGAAGAACATTTACGTCGCACACACCCCTTAATCGCACCCGATTTTTCGGGTTACGTCTATGGGGAAGTCCTCTTTCTGCCCGATGTTCGCCAAACCTTTAGCACCTTGTATTGGGTACCTTTGCCGAAACTACCGTTTGTGCGTTCTTCAGTGGATTTAAGACCCCCTACCGTACAAAATACGCAGGATCCCCGAACCTATTTAAGCTACTTCGATGAAGAAGCCATGCTACAACGACGATCCGCCTTATTAAAGGTGAATCAAGGGGAACAGAAACACTTTTCCTTTGAAACCCTCACCCCTGTGGATTGGTCAGCGAATAGCAAACGGCTTTTATTTAAGCGTCGAGCAGGTCTACTCTATACAGGCTTACGAGCCAGCGATGTGTTGGTCTGGGATGCCAAAAAAGGCAGTATTTCACTGTATCAAGAACTCACCCGAGCCTTGGAATATCACTTCATTACGCTTGGCAAAGGTCAAGCCATGAACCCTCGTATCCCCAACATGGCGTGGGATGTTGAACCCCTCGGCTGGAAGGAAGGTTCTAACGACGTTTTTTACTGGCGAGCTTGGGCGTACACGAACTTTCCTGAAAAAACACGATATCCTCTAGGATTGTGGAGCTATAATGTCGCCCTAGAAGAAACACGGCTTTTAAATGTGGATGAGTTCCGCATCCCAACGGATGTGGCTCAAAACGGTTTCGTCCCCACCTTGGATGCTTCGCACTACCCGAAGGCGTATCAAAAAAAGCTAAAGGGCGATGAAGCCAAGAAAATGAAGCGTCCCAGACAGCGACAAATCTTTTTTTAGTGCTATAGACAAATCTTTTTTAGTGCTATAATAGTGGGACTTTCTCCAAAATGAAGAGCCCCCCCTACCCATGTATGCTCCCGCTTTACCACCACTGACTCCCAAGGCACGTCCGCAATACGGAACGCCTGCTAAAGCCTACCCTGCTTACAACAATGTGCAAGACATCCCCACGAATTACATGAGGCGTCAAAGCAGGCTTAAACGCTTCTTTAGTCGTTTAAGCTTGATTAACGTGGTACTGATTTTTGCCTTTCTCGTGATTTTAGGCACGGTTTATGCGTGGAAGGTGGCGGTCAGTTCTCGCTTAGATGCTCAAACCCAAGCCGCTAAAGTCTTGTACGAAGAAAACATGAACTTAGAAGTGGAACTCAATCAGTTACGTTCCTTTCAAAACATTCAAAATCAAATTGCGAAAGTCCCTCATTTGGTTGCTGCCAAAGAAAAATATCAAGTGCAATCCACCCAAGAAGATTGGGATCAACCCATTTTACTTGGGCAACAACGCTTAACACGTCACCCTAATTACACGCCCTTAGCAGGCTTTTAAACATTCACCCCATCAAACTTAAGGTCATTCACCCATGTCGCCTTCTCTTTCAACGGCTTCATCTCTCAAACCACTTTCGTATTCACCGCCGTCGTCTCCAAAAAATCCACAAGCACCGCCTTCACCCACGATTCAGCAAAAGCCCGCCAATGCGATGCCTACGCTCATGACGCTAGGCTTAGGGGCTTTATTGGCGATGCACACCCCTGAACTATTGATCAAAACCGCCAAAGGCATCGCGGGGTTGGATGTTCTGCTGTTTAAGGGAAACCTCAGCCATTGGCTCACGCTCGGGCAATTTTCAGGCTTTAAGGGGATGTCTACGTATTTAGATCACGTCGTTAAGGGAGACCAGCATGCGACGCCAAACCGTGTGCAAGCCTTTCTTCATGGGGGTACACAAGCGATGTGGAATCACCGTATTGCCCACGCACTGGAGAAAAACAACTTTAAAGACTTGGCCCGTTGGTACATGGAACGAAGCAAGCGATTGACAGGCATTGAAATACATCCAGGAGCCAAGCTTGGGCAACGGGTGACCTTTGACCATTTTGGTAGCGTGATTGGGCAAACGGCTGAAGTCGGCAATGATGTTCACTTTGTGGGAGGCGTGGTACTCGGGGGGAATCCGAAAAACGGTGAGTTTGAACGACATCCGCTTTTAGGGAATTATATCAAGGTCGGTTTTGGTGCGAAAATCATCGGTACAATTAAAATTGAAGACGGTTGTGTTATTGGACTTCATGCCACCTTGTTTGAACCTCTTCCTCAAAATACAACCACAGTGGGGGTTAATGAAATCATTCGTTGGAAGGGTGTTGACCTCGATGGACGCCACCCCATGAAAATGGTTCAAGCCCTTGAGAAAGAGGGTAAACTCGACTCAATCAAGAAAAAAACTACAAACCTTTGAGCCTGTCCGCAGGGGAAACAATCGAAGTGACTCGCAAGCCGAAATTGTCTTCAATAACAACCACTTCCCCACGAGCAATCAACTTGCCGTTGGCGTACAAATCCACCGCTTCACCCGCCACACGATCCAGCTCCACAACGGAACCTCGGGTCAATTCGAGAATGTTTTTAATGCTTAAATGAGTCCGCCCCAATTCAACGTGCAAGTTCAAGTTAATATCCATTAACAAGCTCATGTTTTCTTGTTGATCCCCCTGTATGGAAGGGGTATTGGCATCAAAGGCTCCGTAATTAATGGGTTGTACATGAGTTCCAGCGTTTGGTGCTTTCGGTGCGGAAGTGCCTGAAGAAGGGATGTTTCCATAAGGAGTGGAAGAGGCAGAACCTGCTTGCCCTGTTGCTTGCCCTACACCTTGACCTAGGGCTTGTTCTTCGGCAACAGCACCAACAGTCGCATAGACGGGGGCTTGCGTATCAATCCCTTGAACCGCTTCAACAACACCTGTTGAAGCGGCCGTCGTTGTAGCGACATCTTTGGTTGGCGTTACAGCGTTAGCTTGAGGCGGTGCCAATAAGTTCACCAACACTTGGGCAAATGATTCAGACACCAACGCCACAAAATCGATGCTTTCGTTCAGCCCTGCATGATCATTCAATAACCAAGTCCCTTGTATCGAATAAAAGGGCGCCATTTGAAAGGGCTTGGTATAGTTAATGAGGTTTTCATTCGTTTGAATGTGGGCTTCCGTGTGAGCCATAGCTAAAGGGGATTTTAGTTGAGAGTTCACCCCTTGAACAGCACCGCTAATCATTTGATTTAAGGCTTCGCCTAAAGCAGAGACTTGCATATCGCTTAGGGGGTCATCCGTCGGGACGCCTGCTCCGCCCAACATGAGATCGGCTAAAATTAAGCCTTGCTTACTTTTTAAAAATAAAACGATTGGTTCCGTTGTACTGCCCTTCAATTGACTTAGCCCGATAATCGGATCGTCATTTTCAAAGCGTTCAGACAAATCAAGCCATTGGGCATTTAAAATGCTATTGAATGATTTAAGTTCCAAGTCCACGCCCATCATCATGCCCATGCCTTTAGCCCCTTTGTCAAAAAAGGTATTAAGGAGTTGATTTAAATCGGAAGTTTGGTTAGAGTCAAGTGCCATCATCATCATCATGGAACGGTGTCCTTCTAAGTTGAAAAGAAATACTAAAAAGAGGTTTTAGAATACGGTCATTTAAAAAACCGTCGGGTACAAGTCATCTTCAAGGGCATCACCGCTAGATGTATCTAGGGCAAAGCCTTTTAGTGCCTGTGGTTCAGGCACCTTGTTTTGGATGCACACCGCCATATTTTGACGAAGTACGCCTGGTTGACAGAAAAATTTCGGCTTATGGTTAATACACATCAATAAATCCGTGCCTGCTAGGCGGTCCAAGCGAATGACATCGCCTTGCTTAAGCTCAAGCACTTTGGCGACATTCATGCGTGTACCCCCCACCAAGACGGCTAACGGCACTTGAGCATAATACATTTTTTCAAGCAATTCGTCTTCAAACGTAGGGACTTCTTCATTGTCTTCGGTGTCTTTGGTACTAAACAAATGCGACGAACTCAAGGATTCGATGTATTTTTCAAGCATCGGGTAAGGGTAGCAAATACTAATCAAGCCTGAATCTTGGTTGCCCACGGTGACTTCAAGCGTCACGGCAGCGACGATTTCTCCAGGTGGCGTGATTTGAATGAGGTGATAACTTTCTTCCAAAGCTTTTAAGGCATACTTTACAGGGGCAATACCCTTCCAGCTTTCATTGAGGTTTTTCAAAATTTTCGCAAAAGTACGTTGCATCATATTCGATTCAATATCGCTTAAGTCCCGAGGCTTGCCACGTCCGCCACCTGCTCCGCCCAACATACGATCAATCACACACATGGTGATTTCATGGCTCACACCCAGCAACATTTGCCCTGAAAAGGGAGGTCCTTCTACAATGCCGACAGAAATGGGACGAGGCATCGAACGCACAAATTCGTTATAGGTCAATTGATCCACCGAAACGACGTCAATTTCAACGTTGGTTCTTAAAAAGGATGTAAACAAAAGCCCCGTATTTCGAGCAAAGGATTCATGGATGGTTTCTAAGGCACGCAACTGATCTTTAGAAAATTTGTCGGGGCGTTTGAAGTTGTAAACCTTGTAGTTCTTTTCTTTTTCCGCATTCACCATTTCCATAATAGTGGGATGATGAGACTCTTTCCCTGCTGTTTGTGTGGGGTCTTCTTGAAAAATGACGGCACCACCTTCTGAACTGCCTTGTGCCACAGGACTGGCGACAGGGGCGGTTGAAATGGTTGAAAGTAGGCTGTCAATCTCTTCTTGCGAAAGCACCATCATCATCATGTCAGGTGTTGTCCTTCTTCATGCGTTTTTTTGATTCATCGTCCAAAATAGAAAGGTTACAATCATTGAAGCTTATCGTTGAATAATAAAGTCTTGCAAGTTAATGCGTTGCACCGTGTAACCATGATTGCTCAACACGGCGTTCATCTCACTCACCAACTCATCTTTAAAGTCTTCTTGACCTTCAAGGGTCGCAATTTGTGAAGCATTACGCTTCATTAAAGCGGTGTTCACAATATCTCTTAAGGTCGGCACATAGGCATCCATTTTTTTGACAAAGGCTTCGTTACAGGCTACCGCAGGATCTTCCGCCGCTTTGCCTTCGCCGCCATGCTCACCGCCTTCGGCTTTGGCTTCAGGTTTTCCTTCTTTGCCTTCTTCTTCACCATGGGACGCATTACAATCTTCGGCTTCAGGTACGGCAATGGCTAAACTCATTTTGGCTTTTAAGAATTGCGTACTTTTGCTGGCTTGGCTGGTTTTAAGGCTCACAATAAACTCTTCCATAGGAAGATTCATGCCCAACCCAGGGGCTTTAGGGGCTTCTTTACCATGTTCCCCTTCTTTGCCTTCTTTACCATGTTCACCTTCAGTTTTTTTTCCTTCTTCGCCTTCTTCCCCTTCTTCAGCAGAAGCAGGCATGGCTTTTTGGATCATCGGCACAAGGAGGGTGGGTCCTAAAAAATAAAGCGTCGCCGCAGGACCGACCACACTGGCGATCAACATCACAACGGCTAAAATAATGGTTTGTAACATGGTGAGTCCTTTAGAAAGTGGAGAAGAGACGTCTTTTTTACTTGCTTTGGGAGCGGCTTCTTCTGAAGGTGCTTCTTCTTCTACCTTAGCAAGGGGTTTGGAAGATTTAGGCTTGATTGGTTTTGCCATCATCATCACGGGCATCCTTTATTCAAGAGGCGACTCTCTACTCTCGGCTGATTTTTGAAATAGGGAACTATCCTTAGTTTAGCGAATAAAGGGGTGTGTTTTCCTAAAGAACGTCGAGATTTCCACCATGCAGCTTAGAGATTTCTTGCCCCCTCCCCTTTAAGGGGAGGGTTGGGGTGGGGAGTAGATGTCAACACTGGCATTTTAAAATCCCCCCCTCTCCCTAGCCCTCTCCTCAAGGAGAGGGGACAGGACGTATACTACATTATTTAAGCTTTCCACACACTAATTAACGTAGCCACTGCCCACAAGGTAAAGGTAATCGCCGTCCACTGTTGCGTGGTGGTATTGGCATACGCAGGCGAATACGCATGAGCAATCGCTAAACTTTTGTAGTTAGACGCATGAGGACGCTTCGTGTTGTAAGGCATAGGAGGATATTGCAATTGATTGGGTTGAAACATGGTGGGGATACCTTTCTAATAAGGAAGTAATGCTTCGGTTTGCGGTGAGTTTTCATACGCAGGTAAATAGGCTTCTAAGTCTCGACGCAACGCTTGCGGATGCACCTGCTTCCACACGCCTTGCAAGCCTTCTTGGATCATCTTGCGTAACTGGGCATCAGCTTGGTTGTGGCGTTCAAAGTGTTCGAGTAAAGGCATCCACACGGCACGGGTGCTTGCCCATGCGTAAAGGCTCACTAAGAAGGACGCTCCAGCGAGTTCAGGGGTTAACACGCCTTTTAAAGCCAGCAATACTGCTAACGCATTGATGAAACTCGCCACAGGTAAGAATTGTTGCACGCTCTTAAATACTGTATTGAGCAACAAGGCATCTTCGGCTTGAAAAGCGTGTTCTTGCGTCTGACAGAATTGACGCAAGTCGCCTTCGTTTTTGGCATCCAGCAGATAATTCACGCACTTTCTTAAATACGCATGACTATAATTTAATCGAGGCAAATGCTTTTCAAGTGCCACCAAGCCATTTTTACGAGCAAAGGTCGCCGTGTATTCCAGTTCATCAATGGCATCTAAAATGCGTTGGCTCGAAGGGGTAATGTCGTCGTAAACGTCGAGGCTTTGCCAGAGGCTTTCGCCTTCTAAGGCGGTATTAGGGGTGAAGAATCCCCATAACGGCAGGGCGATGAGGACGCTTGCTAAAACAGCGGTTTCTAAAAGGCTTAAGCCTAACGCTAAGGGAGCCACCGCAATACTGCCAGCCGTCAAAATCAGGAGCGGTAACACAGCGTCTTTACGGCGTTTGGGCGTAAAAATAGATTTTATCATATACGTTTAAGTCTCTCTCTATTCGTCTATACATATGTCATCTAAGGTCAGTATGACGTTTTCGTTCGGTGGATTCATCCTGCAAGGGGACTAGATCTTGGGGTGGGTGGGTTTGGAATAATGAGGCGATTAGTGGGCTTCTTAAAAGAAGCCCCTACTGTATTCGAGCGAAAAAGAAGGACTTTTTAAGAAAGACTAGTCTAAAATAGCGATTCTTTGCTACAATAATGAATATAGTCCGTATTGTGATGTTATAAGAGAGTCCCTTCATGCCAAATCTTTCACGTTCTGCTCGTTTCTTTGTGGCATTTTTTGCCCTTTCCATGATGCTTAACGTCCCGGCCTTTGCGGCGACGCCTCAAGGGCTTTACGAAGAAGTTTGGCGTATCGTCAACAGTCGCTATGTCGATGAGACCAAGAATCATCAAGATTGGCGGATTTGGCGTCACCGTTATGACGATCAACTTAAAACCAAAGAAGATGCGTATATCGCCATTGAAACCATGACCGCAAGCCTAGGCGATCGCTACACACGCTTCTTACAACCTGAAGAGTTTGGCGAAGAAACCCGCAATATTCAAGCCAAATTGTTTGGCATTGGGGTTCAAATCGGCGTGAAAGACGATAAAATCGTCGTGATTGCTCCCATGGAAGGCACCCCCGCTGAAAAAGCAGGGCTGAAATCAGGCGATGAAATCATTAGTATTAACGGCAAGCCCACCAAGGGGCTTTCCATTAAAGATGGTGCCAAGCTCATTCGTGGCGACAAAGGCACTTACGTCAAAATCGGCGTCTTGCGTAGCGGAAAAGACATCGTTTACACCGTCATGCGAGACGAAATCGCCCTAAAGTCCGTGAGTGTCACCGCTCCGTTTGAACTCAAAGTGCCTCCCGAAGTGGGTTATGTGAAACTATCGACCTTTATGAGCAAGACGGCATCGGCAGAACTCAAAGAAGTCTTGATTAACTATGCCGACAAAAAAGCCTTGATCTTAGACTTACGCTCCAACCCTGGAGGCTTGCTCACCAACGCCATTTTCATCGCCGATTTCTTCCTTAAAGGCGGGGGCATCGTCTCCACCGTCGACCGCAACGGCTACAAGGTCATTACCCGAGCCACAACGGATCAATTGAGTACACAACCGCTCGTCGTCTTAATCGACGAAGGGTCTGCCAGTGCCAGCGAGATCTTGGCAGGGGCGTTGAAAGATCATCAACGGGCTACCTTGGTAGGCAAAAAGAGCTTCGGCAAAGGCTTGGTGCAAGAAATTAATCCTTTAAGCGACGGAGCTGGCTTTAACGTCACCAGCCAACGCTATTTGACCCCCAACGACACCGATATTCACAAAAAAGGTATCACGCCTGATTATGAAGTCAGTTTCAAAAAAGAAGACGTCGATGCCAAGTGGGATCCTCAATTCGCCAAAGCCTTAGACGTCATTCAACAGGATTTTCACATTGGCTTGTCCAATGTACCCGTCAAGCCTGAACAAACAGTTCAAGATACTCCAAAGGCAAAGGCATCGGCGGCAAAAAGTACAGTTGCTCCACCAAAACAGCCCAGCACGCCTGAAGCCAAAGAAGCACCTGTACAAATCACCCCTCAAGACTCATTAGAAGACAGTGAATAGCGGTAAAAAAGGATTAAACACCCATGGCAAAGATACTCGTTGTAGATGATAACCCAGCCATTGTTGAGTTGGTCAAAATCAACCTTGAAATGCAAGGGCATGACGTTCTAACGGCTCCCGATGGGTTGCAAGGTTTTGCCGTGGCTCAGCAAGAACTACCGCATATGATTGTGCTAGATTTAATGATGCCCAATGTCGACGGTTACACCGTTTGCCAACGTTTACGCAGGCATCCTGATTTAAAGGAAACCCCTGTGTTGATGCTCACCGCTTTGGGTGACATGGATGACAAGCTCAAAGGCTTTGATTCGGGTGCGGATGATTACTTGGTCAAACCCTTTGAAATCCCTGAATTGTTGGTTCGCGTCAGAGCCTTGTTGCGTCGCACGAAAGCAGCGATGCCTTCGAGTGCCGCCCAAGAACTTCTCTCCATCGGGCATTTTACCCTTATTTCGGACAGCCTTGAAGTCAAGGTGCAAGAAACGATCGTCAAGCTTACGCCGACCGAGTATGAGATTTTGAATGCCTTGATACAAAACCACGGGCAAACGATCGCTCTTGGCAAGTTGTTGCAAGAAGTATGGGGCTATAACCCTGATGATGATGTGGAAACCTTGCGTGTTCACATTCGTCACTTGCGGGTCAAGCTTGAAAAAATCTCGCCTGATTTAAAGTATATTGAAACGATTTACGGTGGTGGCTACCGTCTATGGCCTGAAGGCAAGGTGTCTTAGATCGTGTTTGTTAAACATTAAAATTTAAATCGGTATGTAATTATCATCGGTAAATCCTTGCCACATCAGATATTTTAGTGTACACTAAGGGGTAAATACACACATAGTCTTAGGGAATACGCCCCATGCCTGAAGCTTCTTCCTCCTCTTCTCAACAGACGCCTCCAACGTCTGTGCAGCACAAAGTGCATAGCCCTGGTCCTTCTACCCCCAAAGCCCCCGATGCTGACACCCAAAAAGGCGGACGCTCTGCCGTTTCCCCTGCGGAACAAAAACGTCAAGCCGATGCAAAAATAGGGACGTCTCATGCATCTTTACCCCAAGCCATGCCCGCCCTTCCCCCAAGGCAAGGCGCGTCTTTCTTAGAATCGGTGCGTGAAAGCCAGCAAAACTTTCGCTCAGACTCTCGCATCAAGCAATACGAAAAACCCTTGCTCACCGTGGATGTTAACGTATTCACCATTTGCGACGGCAAGCTTAAAATCTTGCTAGTGCAACGTAAGGCGGAACCCTACCACAATATGTGGTCAATACCAGGGGGCTTTATGAATATCGGGGAAACGCTCGATGAAGCCGCCAACCGTCGCTTGTTTGATCGAACAGGCGTGAAAGAGATTTACCTTGAGCAGTTGTCGACCTTTGGGGAGCCTCGGCGGGATCCACGCTCTCGAGTCATTACGGTGGCGTATATTGCCTTAGTCGCCTCGCATCGCTTACAGTTGGATGTCCACGCCAATGAAGAAACCCGCTGGTTTGACATTAGTAATCTGCCACCTTTAGCCTTTGATCACCGCATTATTGTGGATGTTGCCATTAACCGCCTGCGTGAGCGTTTAGAGATTTCAGGATTGGCGTTTCAATTGTTGAGCGAAAAGTTTACCTTAACCGAATTGCAACGTATTTATGAGACGATTTTAGGCAAAAAGCTCGACAAGCGGAACTTCCGCAAGAAGATTTTGGCAATGGACACGGTGCAAGAACTTGAAGGCGAAACGAAGATGGAAGGCTTTCATCGACCCGCCCAACTCTATGCGGTGAAAGTAGTATAAAAAAGAAGCCGTCATGTTGAGCAGAGGCTTCCGAATGCGAAACATCCCCTCCCCTCTGCTTGGCAGATCCTTCACATACGTTCAGGATGACGAGATGTTTTTTATTTAATGCCGACATGAAAATCATGTTTCTGTTATGGTATAAAAAATACCATAACAAAAGGATGCCCCCATGGCGAAAACAGATTTTCAAAAACAACAAGAAAAAGGCTTCACGCTCGATTATTACGACACGTCTAAACTGCCTGTTTTAGCCGTAGTCGGACGCCCCAACGTGGGAAAATCCACCTTGATTAACCGTCTGCTCGGCGGACGTAAAACCATTGTAGACGATCAACCAGGTGTGACAAGAGATCGCTCCTATCACCCTGTAGAATGGTGTGGCACGCCGTTTTTGTTGATGGACACAGGCGGTGTTCACATCGATGCCAACGACCCCTTCCACGCCTACATCAACAGCCAAGTCAAAGTCGCCATTGAAGAAGCGGATGTCATTATTTTCTTGACCGACGGGCAGACAGGCATCACCGATGACGATACACGCCTCGCCAAATGGATCCGCCAAGCAGGCAAGCCTTGCATCGTCACCGTCAACAAAGTGGACAGCATCGAACATAAGTCTCTCACCTTCGATTTCTATCAGCTCGGCATGGGCGAACCGTTGGGGATTTCAGCCCTTCAAGGCTCCACCACCGTCGGCGACTTGCTCGACGAGTGCATTAAGAAGTTCCCCCTACACAAGGGACAGTATCTGATGGAAACGACGGAACAACCCTTGCGAATGGCGTTAATCGGGCGTCCTAACGTGGGTAAAAGTAGCCTCTTAAATGCGATTGTCGGGCATAACCGCACGATTGTCAGCGAAATTTCAGGCACAACACGAGACGCCATTGATATTCCCTTTGACTTTCACGGCAAGCCCTTTATTTTGGTGGATACCGCAGGCATTCGTCGTAAAACGAAAGTGGATTACGGCGTAGAACTCTTTAGTGTGGACCGATCCGTTGACACGATCCGCAACGCCGATGTCGGCGTCTTACTCTTGGATGCGGATGAAGGCATCACGGAACAGGACAAACGCATCATGCAAAAAGTCGTCGAAGCAGGCAAGGGCTTGGTGATTGCCATTAACAAGTGGGATTTAGTGCCTGACAAAACCCCTAGTTCGACGCAAAAATACAAGAAAATGATTTTGGCGGATATCCCCAGCATCGCCTTTGCCCCGATGGTCTTTATCTCCGCGACTGAACAGCAACGGGTGCATAAGGTTTTGGAACTGGCTCAAGAATGCTTCACCAACGCACAACGACGCATCAGCACAGGGACGCTTAACCAAGTCTTGCAAGATGCCATGCGTCAAAACTTGCCCCCGACTGTGAAAAACAAGAAATTGCGAGTGCTTTACGCCACGCAAGTGTCGACGTGTCCGCCGACCTTTGTGTTGTTTTGTAACGATCCGTCGTTGATGAAGGAAACGTACAAGCGATACATCGAACGCAAGTTGCGTGAAGCGATTGAGCTAACAGGCACACCGATCCGTATTTTCTTGCGAGAACGTAGCGAAAAACGGACTCGTTGTTAGAGACTTCTAGTATAGTCTTTTTAATAATTTCCTGTACAATATCTATACTTTGTCGCTACGATGATTTTGTTCAGTCATGTATAGTAAAAGATAGGTAAAATAGGCTATAATAAAGGGGTGTTTGTTTAGTTGGAGAATCCCTTATTTATGACTTATCCTTTAGCCTTACGTCAACTTGCTGTAGAAAAAGTGCGTCAAAAAGA